>JANLSF010000591.1:0-3988 GCA_031362285.1 Gemmatimonadota bacterium
GAGCAGGGTGAGACCCGGGCGGATGCGCATGGAGCACGATCGCGACGCACGTCCCGTTCTCGTGCCCCCGATTCACGCCCCCCCGGTCTTTCCGTTGAGTGGACGGCTACGTTCAGGTGGCCCGCCACCGGAAGGGAACTCGCATGCCTCGTCGCCCGATTCGCCCCCTCGCCGCCCTCGCCGCCCTCGCCCTGCTCGGGCTCGCCTGCTCGCGTCCCCCCACCCGGGGCGAACTCGACACCACGCAGATGGCCGAGGACATGTCGGCGGCGGTCAACGACCTGCGCGACGTGAACAGCGAGTTGCGCACCTCGCTCGACTCGCTCACCAAGGTGGTGGCGCGGCAGGATACCCTGCTGCGGCAGATCGCCAACGTGACCGGGGTGCCGGTGCCGGTCCGATGACGGATGGGTCGGCGGCGGCCACGGCCGCTCGGGCCGACACGACGTCCGGGCCACCGCGCTTCCTTGCACTGGGCGACAGTTACACGATCGGCGAGGCCGTGGGCGCGTTCGAACGGTGGCCGATGCAGCTCGTCGCGCAACTCCGCGCCGGTGGCACGCCCGTGGCGGACCCCGAGATCATCGCCACCACCGGGTGGACCACGACCGAGCTCACGGCGGGCATCGCCGCGCGCGAACCCGCGGGCCCCTATGCGCTCGTCACGCTGCTGATCGGCGTCAACGACCAGTACCGCGGTCGACCGGGTGACGCGTATCGCACCGAGATCCGCGGGTTGCTGCAGCAGGGGCTCGGCTTTGCCGGTGGCGATCCGACGCGGGTCGTCGTCGTCTCGATTCCCGACTGGGGCATCACGCCGTTCGCGCAGGGACAGGACGCCGCAGGCATCGGCCAGGCGATCGACCACTTCAACGCGATCGGTCGCGAGGAAGCCACGGCCGCCGGCGCGACCTTCGTCGACATCACCCCGACTTCGCGCGAACGCCACCCGGACTGGGAAGCGAACGATGGGCTCCACCCGAGCGGGACGCAGTATGCCGCCTGGACGCGCCGCATCCTGCCCGCGGCCGCTCGCGTCCTTCGGCGCCGCCCTTAACTTGCAGTCGACATGACCACCACCGAACGTCTGGCGGCCCTCTTCGCCCGGTACTCCTATCGCGAGGGCGACTTCACCCTGTCGTCGGGTGCGAAGAGCACGTTCTACCTCGACGCGAAGCAGGTCACGTACCGCCCGGAGGGGGTCGCCCTCGTGGGGCAGGCGGTGCTCGAGGCGGCCCGCGGCTTCGACGTCACGGGGGTGGGCGGCCTCACCATGGGGGCCGACGCGATCGTCCTGTCCACCGTGTGGGCGTCGCAGGGGTCCGGCGCGCCCCTCACCGGCTTCATCGTGCGCAAGGAAGCCAAGGGCCATGGCACGCAGCAGTGGATCGAAGGCGTGCACCCCAAGGGGCAGACGGTGGTCATCGTCGATGACGTGATCACCTCGGGCGGCTCGGCCCTCAAGGCGGTCGAACGGGTCGAGTCCGCAGGCGCCAAGGTGGCGGTCATCGTCGGCCTGGTGGACCGCCTGCAGGGCGGCGGCGCGGCCATCGAGGCGCGCGGCATCGCCTTCCGTGCCGCGTGCACGATCGACGACGTGCGCGCAGCGTTCCACCGGCACGGCTAGGCTTCCCTCACCACCCCGAACGGAGTCGAACGAGATGCGCATTGCCATCAGCACCGGTGGCGGCGACGCCCCGGGCCTCAACGCCGTCATTCGCGCGGCCGTCCTCTCCGCCGTCGGGCGCGGGTGGAGCGTGCTGGGCATCAAGCGCGGCTACAGCGGCCTGCTGGGCGAGGACGAGGTCGTGGAACTCACGAAGGACTCGGTCCGCGGCATCGCGGCACAGGGCGGCACGATCCTCCGCACCACCAACCGTGGCAATCCGTTCCACTATCCGCGGCAGCAGAGCGACGGCAGCTGGGCGGAGGAAGATCGCTCCGGTGAGTTGATCGCCAACGCGAAGCGGCTCGGGATCGACGCGATCATCACGATCGGCGGCGACGGCTCGCTCGCCATCGCGCAGCAATTGCACGAGCGGGGCGTGCAGATCGTCGGCGTCCCGAAGACGATCGACAACGACGTCTCCGGCACGGTCACCACCTTCGGCTTCGACACCGCCGTCTCCACCGCCATCGACGCCATCGACAAGCTCACCACCACGGCGGAGAGCCACGACCGGGTGATCGTGATGGAGGTGATGGGGCGCCACGCGGGGTTCATCGCGCTGCATTCCGGCGTGGCGGGCACGGCCGACGTGGTCCTGATCCCCGAGATTCCGTACGACATCGACCTCGTGTGCAAGAAGATCAGGCAGCGCGATGCCATCGGGCGCCTCTTCTCGATCGTCGTGGTGGCCGAGGGGGCGGTGCCGAGGGACGGCGACGTGTCGATCATGGGCGCCTCGCTACCGGGGCAGGACCGCCGCCTGGGCGGGCTCGCGCAACGCCTCGCCTACCAGATCCAGGAGAAGACGGGGAAGGAGTCGCGCTCGCTCGTGCTGGGCCACCTGCAGCGGGGCGGCATGCCCACCGGGTACGACCGACTGCTGGCGACCCGCTTCGGCGGCGCCGCCGTGCGTGCCGTGGCCGACGAAAAGTGGGGCCACATGGTGGCGTTGCAGACCCCCCACATCGTCACGATCCCCATCAAGGACGCCTTGGCCGAGGCCAAGATGGTGGACCCGAATCACGACGTGGTCCAGACTGCCCGCGCGGTCGGGATTTCGTTCGGGGACGCTTAGGTGGCCAGGCGTGGGGAGGAACCTGGGGTCCCGGCCGGGGTTCCACTTCGTGCCCTTCCGCCCCATGCTTCCCCGGTCCCGATGACCCGACACCTCGCCGCCTTCCTGCTCGCCGCCGCCGTCGCCCCCCTCGGGGCGCAGGGCACGCGTGCCGATGAGGTGCCCGCCGGGTTCCAGCCCCCGGCCGGGATGTGCCGCGTCTGGCTCGACGGCGTGCCGGCGTCGCAGCAACCGGCTCCCACCGACTGCTCGTCGGCCATGCGGTCGCGTCCCGCCCGCTCCAGGGTCCTGATCGGCGAACGCCCTGCGGCCGGTGGCTTGCCCGCCAGCGCCTTCAATGCGGGGAGCGCCGCCTATCAGGGCGCGCCGGCCTCCACGACGCCGGGCATCCCGCGCTCGCGCCCATTTGCCGAGCTCGACGAGGCGGCCGCCAGACGGGTCACGCATGGGGAACTGTGCCTCGACGCCGACCATGACGGCCTGTGCGACGAGACGGCACCGGGCGTGGCCGGGTGCCTGGACGCCAACCGGGACGGCAAGTGCGACGAGCCGCGTCGCGATGTCATGGCCGCCATCGAGGCGGGGGTGTTCCGCACGGGCAGCGCGATCAGCGGCATCTGCATCGACCGCAACCGCGACGGCAGGTGCGACGAGACCTGGCTCGCTGCCGATGTCTGCCTCGACCGGGACGGCGACGGGAAGTGCGACGGCCCGGTGGCGTCCGCGTTCAAGGCCACGGAGCCCGCACCGAGGGTCGAACCGGCCCCCGCGACGCCCGAGAAGGTCGAGAAGGCGCCGAAGCGCGCCGCCAAGCGTCCCGAGTAGCGGGCTGGGCCGGGTGGCGCGCGCCTCGCGCGGCCGCCCTATCTTCACTCGATGACCGAGTCTGACGCGCCGCGGCGGCGGCCGGCGCACCGCGCCAGCACCTGACCGCGTGACCGACATCGTCCGCAACATCCGCGACCAGTACCTCCCGCCCGACCCCGAGGCGTTCCGCGCGCAGACGCCGGCCACCGGCCGCGTCATCGTCATCGCCCCCACACGCGCGGCCTGCGAGACCATCGAGCTGGCGGTCGGACTGCACATCGAGACGTACCTCGAGAAAAACTTCGGCCCGCGCGTGCGCGAGCTCGCGCGCGCGCGGCGCGGCTTTGGAATCGTTGCCGGTACGGGTTCGGGGAAGACGCTCGCCATCCGCCCGATCGCGGAAGAGCTGCTGGAGACGACCGATCTTCGCGTCGGCG
>JANLSF010000633.1:0-3672 GCA_031362285.1 Gemmatimonadota bacterium
GCTTCCTTGAACGCGTAGAGCGGACTCGTGCCGATGTCCCCGTACACCACGCCGTCGGCACCGGAACGTTCGAGCGGAACTACCCCGAGGCCAACCCCAAGGGGAAACGCCTGGCCGTCCTCACGTTGACCGCGCTCGGCGTGGTGTACGGGGACATCGGCACGAGTCCGCTCTACGCGTTCAAGGAAGCGTTCCTGCCCGAGTACGGGCTGACGCCCGACACGCTCACCGTGTACGGCCTCCTCTCCACGATCACGTGGGCGCTCATCCTCGTGGTGAGCATCAAGTACATCTACTTCGTGATGCGGGCCGACAACCGCGGCGAGGGCGGGATCTTCGCCCTGCTGGCGCTGCTGCTGGCCAAGCCGATCGAGGGCACGCGGGGCCGGCGGCGGCGCCTGATGATGGTGGCGCTCGGGATCGTGGGCGCGGCGCTGCTGTACGGCGACGGCGTGATCACCCCGGCCGTGTCGGTGCTGGGCGCGATCGAGGGGCTCGAAGTGGCCACCCCCGCCTTCTCGCGCTTTCTGGTGCCGATCACCGTGGTGATCCTCGCCCTGCTCTTCCTGTTCCAGAAGCACGGGACGGACCGCGTGGGCAAGGTGTTCGGGCCGATCATGCTCGTCTGGTTCGTGACCATCGCGGCGCTCGGCATCGGGCAGATCGTGCATCGCCCCGAGGTGCTGCTGGCCCTCAATCCGTGGTACGGCATGAAGTTCTTCATGGCGCACGGGATCAGTGGGGCCATCGTGCTGGGCGCGGTGGTGCTGGCCATCACGGGGGCCGAGGCGTTGTATGCGGACATGGGGCACTTCGGGCGACCGCCGATCCGGATGGCCTGGTTCGCGATGGTGTTGCCATGCCTGATCCTGAACTACTTCGGGCAGGGGGCGCTGGTGCTCGGCGACCCGGCGGCGGCGACGCACAACCCGTTCTTCAGCCTGGCGCCGCGCGCCCTGCTGTACCCGCTGATCGCCATCGCGACGATGGCGGCCATTGTCGCGTCGCAGGCGCTCATCTCGGGGGCCTTCTCGCTCACGCAGCAGGCCGTGCAGCTCGGCTACTCCCCGCGCGTGACGATCCTGCACACCTCCAAGGAGGAGGCGGGACAGATCTACGTGCCCGAGGTCAATTGGGCGCTGGCCATCGGCTGCATCCTGGTGGTGCTGGGCTTCCGCTCGGTGAGCGCGCTGTCGGCGGCCTACGGCATCGCCGTGACCGGCACGATGGCCATCACGAGCGCGCTCTTCTACATGGTGATGGTGCAGCAGTTCGGCTGGCGGAAGGGGCGGGCGGTGCTGCTCACGGCGGCGTTCTTCGTCGTGGACTTCGCGTTCCTCGGCGCCAACCTGATCAAGATCGAGCACGGTGGCTGGGTGCCGCTGGCGATCGCCGCGGTGCTCTACATCCTGATGACCACGTGGAAGCGCGGGCGGTACGAGCTGTCGCTGGAACTCAACAAGCGGACGCTGCCGCTCCCGATGCTGCTCGACGACATCGAGCGGAAGAAGCCGGTACGGGTGGAAGGGACGGCGGTGTTCATGACATCATCACCCGACGGCGTGCCGCTGGTGCTGCTGCATCACATGAAGCACAACAAGGTGTTCCACCGGCAGGTGGTGCTGCTCTCGATGATCACCGGCGACGTGCCCGAGGTGCCAGCCGCGGAGCGCGTGCTGGTGGAGTCGCTCGGGCTGGGCTTCTTCCGCGTGCGGGCCATGTATGGCTTCATGCAGAACCCGGACGTGAACGACGTGCTGAAGCTGGCGCAGCGTCAGGGGCTCGTGGTGCGCAAGAACGACACGACGTTTTACCTGGGCCGCGAGCGGATCATCCCGCGCGGCACGAGTTCGATGGCCAAATGGCGGAAGCTGATCTTCATCTTCCTGTCCCGGAACGCCATCTCGCCGTCGGAGTACTTCAACATCCCCACCGGGCGCGTCGTCGAGCTGGGGACGCAGGTCGAACTGTAGGCCGGGCGCCAACGCCCGGGGCACGCTGGCAGTATGTCCTGAGATGGAGCCCGGCGCCGGTCCGCGCGGCAACCGCGCCCCTTTCCCGCACACCATGAGGATGCCCCCGATGTCCGTTCTTCGTTCCACCCGCCTCGCCGCCGTCGCGTTGGCCCTGGTGGCCGTGACCCATCCCGTGAGCGCCCAGGCGCTGTTCGAGGGTCAGATCACGCTGACGCTGACGTCACCGCGCGGCGCCGTCCCCACCGAGCTCTACATGAAGGACGGGATGACGCGCATGGACGTGGCCGGCCCCGGCGGCGGTTCCATGACGATGGTGAACGACCCGTCGAAGAAGGAGATGCTGATCATCATGCCCGAGCGGCAGATGTACATGCGGCGCTCGACCGACATGGCGGGAATGGCGATGCCGCAGGGCGCGCCGTCCAGCCCCAAGCCGACGATCACCAAGACCGGCAAGATGGAAACGATCGCCGGGATCTCGTGCGAGCACTACACGATCACGCATGACGGGGGCGAGACCGAGGATGCCTGCCTCGCCAGCGGCATGGGCACCTTCTCGCCGGGCGGCGGCATGATGGGTCGTGGCATGGGTGGCGGCGCTGGTGGTGGCGGTGGCGGTGGCGGTGGCGGCGGTGGTCAGGGCGGCGGTCGTGGCCCTGGCGGCGGTGGTCGCCAGGAACTCGGCTGGGCGCGCGACCTCGACAAGGGGATGTTCCCGCTCAAGGTCGTGAAGAACGGCGCCACGGTGATGGAAGTGACCAAGGTCGAGAAGAAGAAGCTCGACCCGACCCTCTTCCAGGCACCCGAAGGCTTCCAGGACGCGAGCGGGATGATGGGCGGTGGCCGTCCCGGGCGTCCGCCCGCGGCGTGATCCGACGGAGCCTGCTGGCGGTCGTGGCGGCGCTGGTCGCGTGTGGCGGGGGGGATGAATCCTCCGACTACGCAGCCACCCGCTCCACGGCCGAGCAGCTCGAACGACAGCTCCCGATCGTCACCGACAGCGCGGCCACGGCCGCCCTCGAGGCGATCGGGAGCTCGCTCGTTGCGGCCTCGGGGCCCACGGAGCATCCGTGGCGGTTCCGATTGGTGCGCGACACCACCCTCAATGCGTTCGCGCTGCCGGGTGGCTTCGTGTACGTGCACACCGCGCTGGTGAGCGCCGCGCACGACGTGGATGAACTGGCGGGGGTCATGGGACACGAGGTGGCGCATGCGCGCCTCCGGCACGGCGCGAAGCAACAGGAGCAGCAGACGGCGGGCGCGGTGGTCATTTCCCTCTTCTGCGGCCTGAGCGGCTGGTGTGACGGCGCGCTGGTGCAGACCGCGATCCGCGTGGGCGCCAGCGCGGCGATGGCCAAGTACTCGCGCACCGATGAACTGCAGGCCGACTCGGCCGGGCTGCTGTACTCGGCCCGGGCCGGCTACGACCCGGGCGGCATCATCCGCTTCTTCGAGACGCTCAAGGCGGAGAAGGGGGACGGCTTCGTCTCGCTCGAATTCCTGCAGTCGCATCCGATGGAGGCAACGCGCATTGCCCGGGCGAAGGCGATGCTCCCCTCCGGCGGCGCGAGCCCCGAGGCGCCCGCCGCCATGCGGGCGGCGTTCACCGCGCTCAAGGCGGCGGTGAGTGGTCGGCGTCCGCTGCCGGCGACGACGCCGGTGGCGCCTGACACCGCCGACGGCGCGGCTACAGCGG
>JANLSF010000639.1:0-4151 GCA_031362285.1 Gemmatimonadota bacterium
GCGAAGGACGAGCAGCGGCTGGGGGCGATCGTGGCCACCCTCGAGGCGGCGCGCAAGAAGGCCGAGTCGGCCGCGCGTCCCGCCGGCGCCCCCGTGCCGACGACCGCGAGCACGATCCGCACGAGCGACGTCGGACGCCTCGCGTGGCCGGTGGATGGCACGATCATCTACCGGTTCGGTCGCGTCGTGAACCCGAACAACGCGTCCGTCCGGTGGAACGGGATCGGCATCGCCGCCATGCAGGGCGCCTCCGTGCGCGCCGTGTCCGCCGGCGAAGTGATGGTCGCCGAGCCGATCGGCACGTACGGCCAGACCGTCATCGTGCAACATGGCGGCGGTGACTACTCGGTGTACGGCTCGCTCGCCACCATCGAGGTGACGAAGGGGCAGCAGGTTGCCAAGGGACAAGCGATCGGCACGGTCGGGGCCACCGACCCGGAGCTCCCCGCGCACCTGCATTTCGAGATCCGTCCGAAGGGACGCGCGATGGACCCGCTGGTGTGGCTCAAGAACCAGCCGTGACGGCGAAGAAGCGCTCGGCGAAGAAGGCCGCGCCCACGAAAGCGGCGCGCAAGATGACGGCGCCCAATAAGCCAACGCCCAGGGAACGGGCGCCCAAGCAACCAGCGCCCAAGCAACCAGCGCCCAAGCAACCAGCGCCCAAGCAACCAGCGCCCAGCAAACCGGCGCCCGAGAAGGACGTGCCACGGAAGGCCGTGCGCGTCCGCGCCGCCTCGGCGGCCGTCGCAGCCCCGGCACCGAGCCCCACGCCGATCACCACCGGCCCGCTGGTCGGGGCGCACATTTCCGCGGCGGGCGGCACGCCGGAAACGCCGCGCCGCGCGGCCGACATCGGCGCCCGCTGTTTCCAGCTCTTCACCAAGCAAGGGAACCGCTGGGCCGACCGGGCCGTCTCCGCCGAGGAGGCCGGCGCGTTCCGCACGGCACTGGCGGAGTTCCCGCAGGCCGCCGTCGTCGCCCATGACAGCTACCTGATCAACCTCGCCTCACCCGACCCCGCGTTGCACGCGAAATCGCTGGAGAGCTTCATCGGGGAACTGGAGCGCGCCGAGGCGCTCGGCTTGCTCGGCGTCGTGTCGCACCCGGGCAACTTCATGGATGAGCGTGACGCGGGCCTCGCGCGCAATGCCGATGCCATCGGCGAAGCGCTGGAGCGCGTGCCGGGCCGCACGCGGCTCTTCCTCGAGACCACCGCCGGCAGCGGCACCGCCCTCGGGGCCACGTTCGAGGAACTCGCCACGATCATCGCCTGGCTCCCCGCGCGCGTGCGTGGCCGCGTCGGCGTCTGCGTGGACAGCTGCCACGTCTACAGCGCCGGCTACGACCTGGTGCGGGACTACGATGGCGTCTGGGCGCGCTTCGACGACGTGATCGGCCGCGAGCGGCTGGGCGTGCTGCACCTCAATGACTCGAAGACCCCCTTCGCCTCGCACAAGGATCGCCATGCGCTGCTGGGCGAGGGATCCCTGGGCGACGGGCCGTTCCGGCGCATCATGACCGACCCGCGACTCGCGCACATCCCGAAGATCCTCGAAACGCCCAAGGGCGACGACATGGTCACCAACGACCGCGCGATGCTCGCCAAGCTCCGCGCCTGGGCGAGCGGGGAGTAGCCCGCCGCATGGGGACCGTGGCGACGCGGGCGCTGTGCGCGCTGATCCTCGTGCACCGATGGCTCGGCATTGCCGGCTGCCTGCTGTGCGTGGCCTGGTTCGCGAGTGGCCTCGTGCTCCTCTGGGCGCCCTACCCTGGCTTTCGCGCCGAGCGCCCGCGGCACTGGGCCGCCCCGCTCGACTGCCGGGATTGCACCCGGCCACTGGTGTCGCTGCTCGCGAACTCGCGCGACGACTGGGCGTACGAGCCGGTGCGCGTGGGCATGTGGCTCGACGCACCGGTGGCGCGCGTGCGCGCCGGTCGTGACGGCGCGTGGCAGGCCCGGCCGCTCGATTCGCTGGCCGCGCTGCCGGCCATGAGCGCCACCGTGTCGGCCTCGATCGCCCGACGCGCGCTCGCCCTCGACGCGCCCGCCATCGACGTCGAGCGGCTCCTCGTGGCCGACCAGTGGACGGTCGAGCTCCGCTACCGACGCGAACTCCCGCTCTGGCGACTCCGCTTCAGCGATCCCGAGGGAACCGACGCCTACGTGAGCGAAGCTGGCGGCGAGGTGGTGCTCACCAGCACGCAGTTCCAACGGCGCCTCGCGTGGTTCGGCGCGATTCCCCACTGGCTCTACCCGCGCTGGCTCCGGAGCCGCGTGCCCCTCTGGCGCGCCTCCGTGATCGCGCTCGCGGGGCTCGCGCTCGTGATGGCGATGACGGGCGTGGTCGTCGGCATCGCGACGTTCCGCTTCCGGCCCGGCGCGGGACTCCCGCGTTCGCCCTTTACGTCGGCGTGGATGCGGTGGCACCACTGGGCCGGCTTGCTGTTCGGCGTCGTGACGGTGACCTGGCTGTTGAGCGGCCTGCTGAGCGTGGATCCCTTTCACTGGAGCCCGGGCGGCGAGCCGTCGCTGGGGGACTACGCCCAGTGGAGCGGACAACGGGCGGCCGATGTCGCGCTCCCGGCCGATGCCCGCGAGGTGAGCGCGGCCGCGGCCGCGCGCCTGCCGAGCGCGTCGCTGGCGGAACTGGAGCTGACGGTCGTGCAGGGGCGGCCCGTGTGGACGGCGTTCGCTCGCGGCGGCGAGCAGGCGGTCCTGCGCGGCGACGTGCTCCCCGCGCAGGTGGTGGACGACGTTGGCCTCACGGCGGGCGCGATCACGGCGGCGCTGGCCCCGCTGCTCGAGGGCGCCGCGCGCGGCCCCGCCGTGGCGGCGTTGCTCCCCGAAGGCGACGCGTATTACGCGCCCCGTCCCGGTCGCGCGCTCCCGCTCCCCGTGCTGCGGGTGCAGTTCTCGCAGGGGGCGCACGTCGCGTTCTACGTCGACCCCCGCACGGGGCGCCTCCAACAGCGACACGACGACCGCAGCCGGGCGGAGCGGTGGCTGTACAGCGGACTCCACGACTTCGACCTGCCCGGCCTGTGGGAGCGCCCGGCGCTCCGGCTCGGGCTGATCATCGCCTTCTCGCTCGGCGGGCTCGTGCTGTCAGTGAGCGGCACCGTGAACGGGTGGCGACGGCTCACGAAGCCGCTGCGCCGTACGACGCAACCCGCCGGGACGCCCTGAGCCGGCCCCGGCGCTAGGGGAGCAGCACGTTGGTCACGGTCGGTCCCACCGCGATGCGCCCCGTGGTGATGTCCGTGAGCTTCCACGTGATCGGCACCGTGCCGGTGGACAGCACCTGGGCGCCCAGGTTGGTGTTCGTGGCCACGCTGATGGTGTAGAGTCCGGCCACGACGAGTGGCGCGACATCGAACCGGTATTGCGCGGGATCGAGGACCATGTTCGAACCCGTCGAGTCGATCGCCGCCACCAGCAGCGTCGAGGTGCCGCGCGGCAGCGTCGTGGGAAAGCCGACGTACTGGATCGTCGCCGCCGGCGGCTGGATCACGGTCACCAGCACGACGGCCGGCAATCCGGTGGGTCCGGTGCCGGACTTGGCGCCGCACGACCCGACGATCGGGAGCAGGAGGGCGACGAGGTGGCGGAGGCGCATGCGTGGAAACTCGCGCCCGCAACGACGAGCGGCTAGGGCGCGACCATCCGTGGAGTCACGCGCGCCCGTGGCGGGGGGGGAGTGCCGGTCGCGCTCCCCCCGCCACGCCGCCTAGAACAGCACGCGGTACGACAGCGACACGTTGCGTCCCATGGCCGGCGAGAACGACTTGATCCGGCTGGCGGCATCGCGATAGCTGACATCGGCGAGGTTGTCCACGCGCAGCGATATCGTGTGCACGCGACCTCCCGCCGTGAGCGTGTAGCTCCCCTGGAGGTTGGCCACCGTGTAGCGGTCGGTGGCAATGTCGGCCCCACCGGTCACGCGCCCTTGAGCGTGCGCGTACCGCACGTCGCCGCCGAGCGTCCACGCGCCCGAGTTCCAGCGCGCGTTCACGCCGGCGCGCGGCGCGGGCAGGAAGGGCAGGAACTCGTTCGCGGTGATGAACTCCCCACGCACGAAGTCGCCGATCACGCCCACGACGACGTCGCTGCCGACTTCGGCCTCGACGCGGGCTTCGACCCCCCACATGGT
>JANLSF010000144.1:0-3103 GCA_031362285.1 Gemmatimonadota bacterium
GGCCGGTGAACTTGTAGAGCACACTGTCGATGTTGTTGCGCGGGTCCACCTGCGCCACGGCACGTCCCAGGTGGTCCCGTTTGGTGGTGTACTTCTGGTTGAGGGGGTCCACGAGGGTATCGGTGCGGGTTGACGACTTGAAACCCTGGGCAATCACCAACCCTGGCGACTCGACGCGCGTTGCGCGGTTGAGCACGTCATAGCTCGTCGAGTCCTTGTGATAGAGCGGGTCCAGACGGCTGGTCAGGCGGCCCACGGCGTCGTAGGTGAAGCTCGTGGTCTGGCTCGACGGCACCGTGAGGCTGGAGGTGTTGAGCGACCCGGTGGACAGGAAGCTCCACTGCGTCGTCTGGTTGTTCGGCGCGACCATCGAGACGAGGCGTGACTTGGTCGTCGGCTGCCAGGTGAACCGGGCGGTGGCCCCCTGGCTCGTGATGCTGTCGGGGCGCACCGCCGCGCCACTGTAGTAGTGCCGCTCGACCTGCACGCCGTTGACGGAAACCGTCAACGGCTGGTCGTAGGTCGTGTACGTGAACTTGCGCCCCTCGTCGGCATGGTCCACCGAGTCGGGCAGCGGCGCCCCTGTCACGTAGCTGATGACCGTGACCAGCCCCCGTGGGTCGCGGATGGACGTGGGAAGGCCGTTGATGTTGCGTTGCCATTGCATGCGCTGCACCGCGCCGGTCGTGAATCGCGCTTCCGCCACGAGCGGAAGGGCGAAGCGGTCGCTGCGGACCAAGCTCCGGATTCGGCTCGGAGACACGACGGTGCTCCAGGCGCTGTCCGGCACGAGGCCCGGGTCGGCGGTGGCGACCGACAGTCCCCGACCGGCCGCCGGCTGCGTGCTGGTCGGCAGGGCGAACACCGAGTCCGTGGCGGCCAGCGCCCCGTTGCTATCCGCGACCGTCACGGTCCGCACCCACCCCAACGCATCATACCCGAACAGCGTCGAGTCGCCGAGGTTGCCGATCGCGGTCTTGATCCGATGCGACGCGTCGTAGGTGATGCGCCGAATGGCAGACTCGCTCGACGCCACGGCGATCGAGGTGATGCGCTTGCTTCCGTCATACGTCACGACCGACTGGCGGCCACCGGGACCATCCGTGACGCTGGCCAGCGAGCCCGTGCCGGTTCCGGAATAGCTCATCGTGATCTGGCGGAGCGCGGGATCCGTGACCGACTGCAACGAGTCGCCGTTCCAGGTGAACGTGGTGGAATCGCCGAACCGATTCTTGACCTTGGTCGCGTGACCGTTCAGCGCGAAGGTGATCACCGCGCCATCCCGGCCGGTAAGCGTGAAGTTGTTCGTCAGGTTGGCGTTGAGCGTCGCCCAGGTGCCTTCCGGCGACGTGTAAACGCACTGCACCAGATTGCAACTGTTCACCACGTAGTAAACGGCTGAGCCGTCACCGGGACGCAGCAGTATCCCGCCACTGGTACTGTCGAGGCGCGGCACGCCGAGCCAACTGACACCCACCCCCAGGCGGCTCTGTCGGTCGTTGACGACCAACACGTTCACGGCCGTGGCGGTCGTGTAGGTGGAGTTGTCGGCGTAGCGGGCCGTGACCTCCGCCGTCAGCGGATAGGCGCCCGTGGCGAGTGCGCTGGCATCGAATTGTGCGGCGATGCGGGTCGTCCCGGTTGCGCTGGCGCCGTAGTAGACCGCGGTGCTGTCCGACGGCTTGAGCGCGCGATACGAGCCGTCCGGATTCTTCAGCTTGAGCCAGATCGTCGTGGGATTCGTGCTGCTCGTGACCACTGCGTCCAGCATGACCAGCCCAACCGGCGCGGCCGTGGCCGACGAGTACTGCAGCGCGATCGACTGCGGTTCATCTCGGCTGATGTACGCCGGCGTTGCGTACGCAAAGCCGGCCGTGCAGCCCGGACACGGAGACGCCGGCCGCAGGAAGTTGTGGTGGGCCGACAGAACGACGGTCGGCGCGGACTTCGTGGGTGGAGGGGTCGGGGCGGTGGGTGGCGAGTAGGTGATCGTGGTGCTCTCGGTGGGACACTGGCTCTGGTTGTCGCAGATCGTCACCGAGACCACGTTGCCGCTGCCGGCGGTCAGGTTCACCGTCACCTGCGAGTATCCCGCAAAGTCGATACCGGACCCGATCGGGTTGAAGGTCGCGGGAATCACGGTTCCGTTGAGCTTGACCACAAAGGTGCCCGGGAGAAGCCGGTAATCGTCGGAAAGCTGGATCTGCAGCGTGAGCGGCGTCGGGGTGACCGTCGCCGTCGCCGGGGAGATCGCAATCACCGGCTTCTTGTTCTCGCCGCATCCAGCGTCGTTGAATCCGCACGTCTGCGCGCGCACCGCTGGCGCCGCGAGCAGGCACAGCAGCGCGGCCACCGCGGCCGTCGCGCCTGCTCGACGGGCGCAAAGACCAGTTGCTTGGAGGGCACGTGCCGTGCCGGTCACGAATCGCCGCATGCGAGGCCTCATCGGGTGAAGGCGCGAGGCTGGTCTCCCGATTGGAGTCAGCCGCCGCCACACGCGTGAGACAAGCACGGACCATGCCGCACTTTGGCTTTTCGCATAACACGTTATAAGTAAACGTGTTATACCGTGTTGGTCATGTAATTTGTGAAGCTGAGTCGCGCGACTGTCTCAAGACTCCCGTGAGACTTGAGACTCCGCGAGCGCTACAACACCCCGCCCACGCCGATCACCAGCTTCCACGCATCCGGCCGGTCGAGCGCGCGCGACGCCCCCACGCTGACCGATCCGCCGAAGAACCGGAGCCGCGCATCAAGCGTGGCGCGCCATCCGTCCGATGGCACGAAGCCGAACGGTGCCATCCGCGCCCGCGTCGCGTCGCTCGCACCCACTCGACCGCCGTACAGCCCCACCGTCGGCATCGGGGCCACGGCGGGCAGGATCAGCCCGAACATCCGCAGCGGCGCCTGCCAGAGCGGAAGCTGCCAGCCCAGCGTGGTCCGTGCGATCACGCCCTTGTCGCCCGTGAACGCCTTGTACTCGTAGCCTGGCAGCCCTTCCACCCCGCCGGCCTCCACCAGCTGTTGCGCGGGCGCCTGGTCGCCCAGCACCCAGAGCGCATCGGCCCGGTTGACCATGAGCAGGGGCCCCACCCACGCGCGG
>JANLSF010000658.1:0-2227 GCA_031362285.1 Gemmatimonadota bacterium
GGCGATGACGTACGCCGCCAGCACGCGCGCCGAGGGCCACAGGTCGGCCCAGTACGGGAGCCGGCCGTCGGCCACGAAGTCCGCCTCGGTGATCAGGTCGTCGGCATTGGCCGGGTGGACCAGCGTGATGCTCCGGTCCCCCACGGGCACGATCGTCTCGCGCGTGCGGTGACGACGTTCCAGGGTGGCATCGAGCGCCTTGAGTTCGGCGTCGGCGGATGCGGTCAGAATGGGAACTCCGAGGTGAAGGCCCGATCCTCGCCGAGCGGGATGGCGCGCAGCAGCGTGCCGGCGGCGGCGCGGGCCGAGTCGGGCGGCACGACGAGCAGCGCATTGCCCCGCGCGAGCGCCGATTGCACGTGCGAACCCTGCAGTCCCGCGAGCGACGCGAGCGGCGGTCCCTCCGCGCGCGGCGCGAGCGAGGCGCGCAGCAGGTACGTGGTGCCACCCGCCGTCCGCAGAGGCTCCGCAAGCTCGCACGTCACCGAGCGCGGCAGGCAGTGTACGTGCCCCATGAGCCGCCGAATGATCGGGCGGACGAACAGCTCGAAGGTCACGACCGCCGACACCGGATTGCCGGGTAGTCCCAGCCACGGCACGGCGCCCACCGTGCCCGCGCCAAGCATGGCGCCCGGCCGGAGGCGCACCTTCCAGAAGTCGATGGTGCCGCCGGCGGCGCGCACCGCGGCGCGCGTGTAATCGAAGGCGCCCACCGACACGCCGGCCGTGGTGACGATGATGTCGGCGCGCGCCGCGGCCTCGCGCAGCGCGGCCGCCAAGGCGTCCGGGTCATCGCGCACGATGCCGAACTCCACCGGCACGCCCCCGGCCTCGCGCACGAGCGCCGCGAGGGCGATCGAGTTCGACGACACGATCTTCCGTCCGGCGCGCGCCTCGGCCACCTCGCTGAGCGGCACCAGTTCGTTGCCGGAGGAGAGGATGGCGACGCGCGGCCGTGGATGCACGAACACGTCGGGGACGCCCGCCGCAGCCAGGAGGCCCAACTGTGCGCCCCCCAGCCAGCTGCCGGCCGGAAGCAGCGCCTCTCCGGCCCGCACGTCCTCGCCGGCCGGACGAATGTTGCGGCGCGCATCGCGCGCATCGCGGATGATGACCGTGGCCTCCCCGCCGTCGGTGTCCTCGACGCGAATCACCGTGTCGGCGCCCTCGGGAGCGGGCGCCCCGGTCATGATGCGCGCGGCGTGCCCCCGCGCGAGGGAGCGCGTCGGAAAGGCGCCGGCGGCGATCGTCTCGGTCACGGGAAGCGTGACGGGCGAGAGCGCCGATGCCGCGACGACATCGTCGGCGTGCACGGCATAGCCGTCCATCGCGGCGTTCGGCCATGGCGGGAGGGTGACCGTGGCCGTGGTGGCCGCCGACAGCACGAGCCCATGCGCGTCGAGGAGCGGCACGCTGGCGCCGGGGCGCGGCACCATGTCGCGCATCAACCGCGCGCTGGCCTCAGCGGCGGTCAGCATCGGCCGGTGAGGCGAGGGGGAGGGCGGCCAGGCGATTGGCAATCTCGTCCTGCACGCGCTCGACGGCGCGCACCGAGGTCGTCCAGTTGTTCGAGAGCATGCTGAACAGCAGCGTGGCGCCGCCCGCCGTGCGCACGTAGCCCGAGAGCGACCGCGCCTTGTCGAGGGTGCCCGTCTTTGCCTGCACGCGACCCTGCGCAAGGGTGCCCCGCATGCGGGTGGCCAGCGTGCCGTCGATCCCCGCCACGGGCAGCGCGTCGCGAAACGTGCTGCTGTCGGCGCTGCGCCACATGGCGTCGAGCACGCGCACGATCGCCTCCGGCGCGACGTAGTCGTGGCGCGAGAGGCCGCTGCCGTCACGCACGGCGGCGCGTGCGCTGTCCACGCCCCAGCGGGCGAGTTGGGCCGTGACCACGCGGCGACCGGCGCGCTCGGAGCCGGCCGAGTCGAATGCCGCGCCAAGCGTGCGAAAGAGGAGCTCGGCCAGCTGGTTCTGCGACGGCTTCTCGAGCGCGGGCAGCAGCTGGCCGAGCGTGGCGGAGCGCCACGTCACGAGCGTGTCGCGCGGCACCAGCCGAGTGGTGTCGCGCCCCAGGCCGCCGCCCAGGACCACGCCCTGCCGCTGCAGCGCCTCGCGAAAGGCGGCGAGCCAGGCGCGCCCCGGTTCGCGAATGGCAAGGCTGAACACCGCGCTGTCGCCGGGACGGAGCGCGCCACGCACGACGTAGGCGCGGTCCTCGAAGGCCACC
>JANLSF010000673.1:0-4774 GCA_031362285.1 Gemmatimonadota bacterium
GGTGGCCTGGCCGGGGTGGTGGCTTGTGGGTTGGTGGGGGGGGCGACCCACAAACTTCGGCACCGGGGGTTTGGGGGGTTTGGGGTAGCTTCCGGGGGTAATTAATAACCGCCCCTTCACCGGTGGGTGACGCCGCGTCAGGGTCGCGCACGACCGGGCGTGGCGCCTTTATGCGGCGCTCGTCGCCTCGGCCGGCGCGGGATACACGCTCACCTTGAAGCGCGTCTTGCTCTTGTGCTCGAACTTCACGACGCCATCAATCAGCGAGTAGATGGTGTAGTCGGTGCCAAGCCCGACGTTGTTGCCGGGATGCCACTTCGTGCCGCACTGGCGGAGGATGATGTTCCCCGCGCGGACGACCTCACCACCGTACTTCTTGATGCCGCGGTACTTGGGGTTCGAATCGCGCCCGTTGCGCGTCGAGCCCACGCCTTTCTTGTGTGCCATGGTAGTCTCCGCCGCTCAGCCGAGGGTGATCTGGTTGATGCGGACTTCAGTGAAGCCCTGCCGGTGTCCCTGCTTGCGGGCGTAGTTCTTCCGGCGCTTGAACTTGAAGACGACGATCTTGTCGCCCAGTCCCTGCTTGATGATCTCGGCGCTCACCGAGGCGCCCGACAGCGTCGGGACGCCGGCGCGGACGGTCGTGCCGTCGGAGCCGAGGAGCACGTCGTTGAATTCAACCTTGGTCCCGGCATCGCCGGGGAGGCTCGGAATCCGCAAGGATTTGCCCGGTTCGACCTTGTACTGCTTGCCGCCGGTGCGGATGATGGCGTAGCTCATGAAATGCTGCCTGTGAGTGGTGTCGTATGGAGCCTAGCAAAGTACCGGGACCGGGGCCCCATATCAAGGGGGGCCATGGGGTTAAGGCTCAGGCGACGGCATACTGCTGGGTGACGTCCCGCATGGCCCCCTTGACCACGATCTTGAACTCGTCGGGGTTGAGGAGGGGGTCGTCGCGCAGCTCCACATGGAAGCCGGACGCCTTCTCCAGCTTCTTGGCCAGGTCCTGCTCCTGCTCGAGCACGTAGAGGGCGACATCCGGGTGGAGGCGGATGATGAGCGGATCGCGCCGCCCCTCCACCGAAACGCGCTTGACCGTGCGCTCGACGCGCCGGACCACGGTTTCGGGGGTGAAGATGCGTCCGGTGCCGTGGCAGGTGGGACACGGCTCCGTCATGGACTGGAGGTGGCTCTGGCGGACCCGCTGCCGGGTCATCTCGATCAGGCCGAGGTCGCTGACCGCGAAGGCCTTGGTGCGGGCCCGGTCGCGCCCCAGGTGCTGGCGGAGCTCCTGCAGGATCCGGTCGCGGTTCTGCTTGGTCTCCATGTCGATGAAGTCGCAGACGATGATGCCGCCCACGTCCCGGAGCCGGAGCTGGCGGGCGACCTCGCGCGCCGCCTCCATGTTGGTGCGGAGGACGGTCTTCTCGGGGTCCTTCTTGCCGGTGTAGCGCCCGGAGTTGACGTCGATCGAGACGAGGGCCTCCGTCGGCTCGATGATCAGGTACCCGCCCGATGGCAGGTCGCATCGCCGCTTGAACAGGTCGCGGATCTCGGGCTCGATCCCGGACTTGTCGAACAGCGGCACCGGCTCCTCGTGCAGGTGCACCCGCTCGAGCAGCTCGGGCGCGATCCCCTTGAGGTACTCGGTGATCTCGTTGTAGACCTGCTTCGAGTCCACGGTCACGGTCTCGACCTTGGCGCTGAACACGTCGCGCATGAGGGAGCGCGTGAGCGAGGTCTCGCGGTGGATGAGGGCCGGGGCGCGGATGAACCGCTTCTTCTTGTTGATGCGCTGCCACTGCCCGATGAGCGTCGTGAGCTCGCGCTCGAACGTCTCCTTGGTGACCTCCTCGCCCACGGTGCGCACGATGACGCCGCCCGCATCCTTGGGGAGCACCGCCTGCACCATCTCGCGGAGGCGGCCGCGTACCGCCTTCTCGGGGATCTTGCGGCTCACGCCCACGCGACGCGGCGCGAAGGGCATGTAGACGAGGAAGCGGCCGGCGAGGGACACCTGCGCCGTGACCCGCGGCCCCTTGGTGCTGATGGGCTCCTTGGTGACCTGGACGATCACTTCCTGGCCCTTCTTCAGCATGTCCTGGATCGGCGGTGCCTTGGCCCGTCCACGCCGTCCCTGACCGGCAGGCTTGGCCTCCTTGGTGGCGGCGTCCTTGGCCGTGGCGTCTTCCTTCGACCCTCGTCCGCCCCGGCCGCCCTTCCCCCCGCGGCCCTCGGCGGGCTCGTCGGCTTCGGCCGTGGGAGCCTCGTCGCTCGGCTCCTCCCCGACGTCGTCGGCCTCGTCGTCGTCATCCTCGTCATCGCCGCCGTCGTCGAAGACGAGGTCGGAGGCGTGCAGGAAGGCACTCTTCTCGGTGCCGATCGTGACGAACGCGGCCATGAGGCCGGGCTGGACGGCCTCCACCTTGCCGACGTAGATGTCGCCGACCATGCGGCGGGCGTCGGGGCGCTCAACGAGCAGCTCGGACAGCTGCCCGTCCTCGATGATCGCCACGCGCGTCTCGCGCGCGTTGGCGTTGATGAGGATCTCGCGCTTCATCGTGTCCGGCGGGCGCGCCTCGGCGACTCGGAGCGGGGCGGTCCGGCGGTCCTTCGAGCAAGGAGGGGGCGGCGCGGGCCCCAAGAGGCTCACGACACTCAGGTCGTCACTTCCGGGGCCCGGTACCTCGCCACCGTCCGCCTGGTCCGGCCCGCCCTCCGCCTCGCCGTGGTTCCCCGGGGCCCGGGGTTGCACGACGAGCTCGTGGGGGCGGCAGTCCGCCGTTCAGAGCGCGATGGGTGTGGGACGTTGCCGTCCGACACGGGTGCTGGAGCCGAAAGCGCGAGGAGAGGGATCGGCGGCGCACCCTCGCGCCGGAAACCCCGCTGCCTCTGGCGCGACCGCCCGCGAGTCGCTCGGGGGTGAACGCGCCCAGTACCAGAAATCTCAGTGCTGTACAGCTAACGGTGAGCCCACGTTTCCGCAATCCCGGCAACGGGTTAGCTCGTCGGCCGCGACGGTCCGCACGGGACAGCCGGCCGGCGGCGTCCCGGGCTCAGTCGGCCAGTTCCTTGAGCAGATAGCGTGCGATCACGAGGCGCTGGATCTCGCTCGTTCCCTCGCCGATTTCGCAGATCTTCGCGTCGCGGAACATCCGCTCCACCGGGTAGTCCTTGGTGTACCCGTAGCCGCCGTGCACCTGGATCGCCTTGGTGGTCACGCGCATGGCGAGCTCGGAGCAGAACAGCTTGGCGATGGCGGCTTCCTTGCCGAACGGCTTGCCGTGCTGCGCGAGCCAGGCCGCGTGGAACATCAGGTGCTTGCCCGCCTCGATCTCGGTGGCCATGTCGGAGAGCTGGAACTGGATGCCCTGAAAGCTCGCGATGGCTTGCCCGAACTGCTTGCGCACCGACGCGTACTTGACCGCGGCTTCGAAGGCGCCCTCGGCAAGTCCCAGCGACAGCGCCGCGTGGCCGATGCGGCCGGCGTCGAGGGTGCGCATGAAGTTCACGAACCCCTGTCCTTCCTCGCCGAGCCGGTTCTCGGCCGGCACTTCGACGTCCTCGAAGATGAGTTCGCGCGTGTCGCTGGCGCGCCAGCCGAGCTTGTCCTCCTTCTTGCCGGCGCGGAATCCCTTGAGTCGCGGCAGCGACGGCTCATGCCCGACGCCCGCCGCCTGTGCCGCGGCGAGGTCGACGGTCTCCTTGGAGAGGATGAACGAACTGATCCCCTTCGTCCCCTTCCCGGGGTCGGTCACGGCGGTGACGACGAACACCTCGCCGACCCCCGCGTGCGTGATGAATCGCTTGGAGCCGTTGAGGACGTAGTGCCCGTTCTTGCGGACCGCCATTGTGCGCGTGCCGCCGGCGTCGGAGCCCGCGCCCGATTCGGTGAGGCCGAAGCCGCCGAGGACCTTGCCGGAGGCGAGGTGCGGCACGAAGCGCCGCTTCTGGTCGTCGGTGCCGAAGTGGACGATCGGGCTGGTCCCGAGGGTCGTGTGCGCCGACACGGTGATGGAGTGCGAGGCGCAGACCTTCGCCAGTTCATGGATGGTGATCATGAAGGCGATGGTGTCGAGCCCGGCGCCGCCCATGTCCTCGGGCCACGGCACGCCAAGGAGGCCGAGTTCCCCCATGCGCTTGACGGTCGGCCATGGGAACTCGCTGGACGCATCGTACTGCGCGGCGATGGGGGCGATCTCGGTCTGGGCGAAGGAGCGCACCATCTCGCGAACCGCGAGGTGCTGCTCGCTGAAGTACAGGCTGTCGTCCATGGGGATGCTCGGGTGATGCGGCGCTCCACGCGCAGCCCCCGAATATCACCAGCAGGAGGGCGTTCGGGCAACGCTCGCCGATGGAGCAACGCCTGACGTTTGGAGCGTGACGGCCGTGTACGAGCGGTTCGTGCTCGCCGTGCAGACCACGTTCAACACAGAGGCACGGAGGCACGGAGGACTTCGAGGACGGCGACGACTCCGGTGGCCGGCAAGCGAGGGTGACGTTCCTTGCCGAACAGCCGGACCCTACCCCACCCACCATGCAGTTCTCGCGGTTCTCCGTGCCTCGGTGCCTCTGTGGTGCAGCCGTGCGTCCTCGCGCCGGATCACCGCCGCTCGCTCGCCCGCTTCACCATCTCGCGCACGTCGGCGCGCAGCGCTTCGGCATCGAAGACGATCCCCTTCTTGATCGTGAACTTCACGCCGCCCCTGTGCACCATCTTGCCACCCTCGGCCATGTCGACGCCGGTGCCGTAGAGCACCTTGAAGTTGTGCAG
>JANLSF010000372.1:0-2667 GCA_031362285.1 Gemmatimonadota bacterium
CAGGCCACCCAGCCAGCCGCCGTCGCCGTAGCGGAAACCGCGCGCGCGCCCGCACGCGATCATTGTCGCACACCGCGACCAGCCGAGCGCCGCGGACCTTGGACAGGATGGGCAGGTGGACGAGCTGCGCGATGGCGCCGGCACCGACGATGCCGAGGCGGAGTGGTTCGCTCATGACCGGGACGGGACCTGGGAGCCGACGAGCCAACGGACTGGCCGGAAAGCTAGCCGCGCACCGGCGGCGGGCGCCACGAACCGAGGGACGCGGTGCGCTACTCGACGCGACGCAATTGCGTGCCCGGGTAGTAGGCGGACAGGATCGCCCGGAAATCCTCGCCTCCGCGCGCGCGGCCAATGGCGCCCCACTGGCACATGCCCACCCCGTGCCCGTAGCCCCGGCCGCGCACGGTGAGCCCCTCGAGCTGCCCGTCGGGGCCCACCCGGGGCTCGAGCTCGACCCAGGTGCTGCCCAGCAGTTCGCCACCCTTGCGCAGGACGAAGCGGAGCTCGTTGCCCCGGGCGTCGAGGCGACCCCGTGACGTCTCGAAGGCAATCCCGCTCGCGCGTCCACCGGGCGTGGTGCCGGCGACGCTCGCGCCGCGCACGCGAACCGACGCTCCGCTGGCCAGGTATCGCGACACGAGCCGGTCCACTTCGTCGCCCGTGAAGGTGGTCGTCCAGCGGAAGCGGGGCGCGATGTCGCACCAGCTGCGCGTCGAGCCGGGGACCTGGTCGCTCACGCGTCGCAGGTACGGCTCCGGGCCCGATCGCCACACGTCGGGCGCCTCGGCGGTGGTCCCCCCGCAGACCGCATGATAGGGCGCGTTCACCACGCGCCCGGCGTACACGAGCACCATGCCGGCCGTGGCCTGCGTGGCGGCATCGGCCACGGGAGTCTCCGCCTCGACCCCGCCGTAGACCTGGTCGAGCACCGTGGCGACCACGTCGTAGGCGCGCGCCCCGCCGGCCCCGAGCTTCACCCACGCGTAGCTGCGCGCGGCCACGGCCTGCGCCTCGGCGGCGGCGTGCTCGGCCGGCGTGCGCTTGCCGATCTCGCCGGCCACGACCGAGCGCAGGTAGAGCTCGAAGGGCACGACGTTCACCACGAGGAGGCCCGTGTCGGTGGGCACGAACTGCAGCGCGCCGCGGTATCGGCGCCCGCCCCACCGAAGGGTGACTCCGGCGTCGGGGGTCGCGGTGACCGTGCCGGCCTGATACGCCGTCGTCAGCGACCCCTGCGTGCCGCGCACGCGGTCGGCCCGCTGCTCGATGCGCCAGCTGACATCGGTGGCCACCCGCGCGAGCGTGGAGCCACCGGCATCGGTGAGCCGCCAGGGGCCCGTCGAGGAGAGCGCCGTTTCACCACGGGCGAGTCCCAGCGCCACGCGGATGCGACGCCCGCCCTCCACGGGGATCGGCAGCGGTTCATCGAGGGGGAGGCTGGCATCGGGTGCGCGTTCGGCGGAGCGCTCGATCAGCACGCCGATCGAGTCGCGCGGTACCGGCTCGGGCGCGAGCACGGGCTCACGCGACGGCGGCGACTCGCTCGGGCGCGGCACGCCCACCGAGCAGGCGGCAAGGAGGAGGAGGCTGACGAGGGCGCGCCGCACCGCTACGCCGCAGCGTCGTCGACGATCGCCGGCGACGGCACGCGCGCGCTCACCGCCCGAACGCCCCGATGGTGCTCGCGGGCGCCATCGGCAGGGCGCGGCGGGGGCGCGGCGTGATCGCCGCGCGCGGGGGCTCGATGGCGAGGATCTCCGCCGTGAAGTCGAAGTCGTCCTCGACGTCGGTGATGCGGACGCGGACGAAGGAACCCGCCGGGGCATCGCCGTCGAGGCGCACGACGCCGTCGATGTCGTCGGCCTGCCACGGCGCGCGCGCAATCGCCCCGAGCGGTGCCGATTCCTCGACGAGCACCGTGACTTCGCGCCCGAGGTGCCGCTCGTAGCGCTCGGCGGTGATCGCCCGCTGCACCTCCATCAGCCGCTCGAGGCGCTCGCGCTTCACCGACTCCGGCACGTCGTCGACGAGATCGAAGGCCCGCGTCCCTTCCTGTGCTGAGTAGGTGAAGGCGCCGACGCGGTCGAACTGCACCGCCTCGAGGAGGGCGAGCAGGGTGTCGAAGTCCTCGTCCGTCTCGCCGGGAAAGCCGACGATGCAGGTCGTGCGGATGGCGACATCGGGGATCGCCTCGCGCACGCGGGCGACGCGCTCGCGAATGGAGCGATTGCGCTCGGGGCGCCGCATGCGCTCGAGCACGGCATCGCTGCCATGCTGGATGGGCATGTCGACGTACGGCAGGATGCGCGGGTTCCTCGCGATCACCTCGAGCAGGCGCGGCGTGAGGCCGGCCCCGTAGAGGTACAGCAGCCGGAACCACGGGAGGTCGGTCTGGGCGACGAGCGCCTCGAGCAGTTCGGGCAGCGCCGTCCCGTCGCGCCGGTCGCGGCCGTAGTGCGCCAGGTCCTGCGCCACGAGGTTGACCTCGCGGGCGCCCTGCATCTCGAGCAGCTGCGCCTCGCGCACGACCTCGTCGAGGGCGAAGGAGCGGTGCTTGCCGCGCATGAGCGGGATGGCGCAGAAGGCACACCCGTGATCGCACCCCTCGCTGATCTTGAGGTAGCGCACGTGCGACCGGTCGCTCACCGGCAGGCGGTCGCCGGG
>JANLSF010000705.1:0-6603 GCA_031362285.1 Gemmatimonadota bacterium
TCCGCGACCCGTCGGACAAAGGCCAGCTGTACAACTACGACGCCACGATTCGCAGCGGATAAGGCGAAACGCGCCAGATCCAGGCGGGGTTGAATCACAGCTTCTAGCGGACACCGCTCCAGCGAACACGACGGGGTCCCGGGCAACCGGGGCCCCGTCGTGCGTCCGGCCTACTCGTATGCCAACGCCGCCGCCGTCGTCACCTGCATGGCTCGGCGCGCGGGCCAGAGGCAGGCGAGCAGCGACACCACCACCGCCACGCCCAGCCACGCCAGCACCGGCCACCCCTCGGGCACCCACCGCACCGGCACCTCGAACATGATCTGCCCGAAGGCACGCCCCAGCAGTGCGCCCAACGGAATCGACAACGGCACCGCCAGCAGCCAGGCGAGCAGCGAAATCACGAGCCCTTCCACCTGGATCATCGCGAGGATCGCGCCGTGCTGGGCGCCGATCGCCCGCAACACCCCGATCTCGCGCGTGCGCTCGAGCACGGAGAGGCTCATGGTGGAGGCCAGCCCCAGCCCGCCCACCACCAGCATCAGCTGTGCCATGACCACGAGGAACCCGGCCACCATCAGCAGGTGATCCTCGAGGACCTCGCGGTTGGCCTGCACCAGCGACGTCGAGGCCACGAGCAACCCGGCGCGCTCGAGGTCGTCGCGGAGCCGCTGGATGAGGTCCGACTGCTCGGCCACGCTCATCGGCGCCGCCTTGATCACGAGGCTGGCCGAGGTCGTGTCGCCCGTGGCCCGCGCGATGCCCTCACGCGTGGTCCACGCGTTCTCGCCGGGGCCGGCGTTCACGATGCCCACCACCTGCCAACGGGTGGAGCGTCCCGCGATCACGAGGGTCACGCGCGCCCCCGGTACGAGGGAGGGATCGTCGTCGGCGAGCGTGCGGCTCACCACGAGCGCGCTGTCGTCGCCGGCGGCCAGTGCGCGACCCGCGCGAACGGTGAACCCCACCAGCATCGTTGCCGGAGGGAGTCCGGTGAGGGCGAAACTCGTGCGCGGCAGCGAGTCGGGGCCTCGCATCGACGCCCGGACCGCCGTCCATGCCTCGGCCGTGACCACGCCGCTGGTGCGGCGTCCCGCGGCCTCGAGCACGGCCATGGGGTGGCGCTTCTCGAAGCGCACGGTGAGATCGTGCTTGAACGTCGACCCGTAGATCATCGCCACGGAGTCGCGAATGCCGGTGCGGAGGCTGAGCGCGCCAAGGAACACGGCGCCGCCGAGGGCCAGAGTGACTAGCGTGAGCGTGGTGCGCTGCCGCCGCCGGAAGGTGTTGCGCAGCGAGAGCAGCGTGGGCCGCGAGAGGCCCGGGATTCGCAGCAGGCGCCCGCTGGCGCGCACGTGCGCGTCGGTCACGCCCAGGTCCCGCAGCGCGGCCGCCACGGGCATGCGGCAGCCGCGCCAGACCGGGATGGCCGCCGCGGCCACCGGCATCAGCATGCCGACCGCCACCTGGAGGGCAATCGACCACGCCGGGATCGCCACCCCGATGACGCTGAAGTTGAGCAGCGACGACGAGAATTCGGCGTACGCACGACCGGCAACCATGGCCAGCGGCACGGCAACGGCGCAGGCCACGAGGCCCAGGCCCAGCGCGAGCGCGAGATACATCACCGAGAGCTGGCCGTCGGAGGCGCCCAACGTCTTCATCACGCCGATCTCGCGCACCTGCCCGGTCAGCATCGCCGTCACGAGGTTGACCACGAGGAAGGCGCTGAGCAGCAGGGCCAGCAGGCCGAACGCGCCCTGCGTCATCAACAGGGAGTCCATCTGGGCGGCGTGGATGTGCCGCCCCGGAACGGGCACGTCCACCTCGCGGACGCGACGGCCCATCGACTCGGCCACCGCGCGCACCTGCGTGGCGAGCTGCCGGTTGGCGTCGCGGTTCATGGGGTCGTTGCGGGCCACGATGCGCAGTTCGTCGAGCGTGCTCGCGCCCCCCAGCCGCGCGGCCGTGGCCGGCGTGATGAACCCGTAGACCACGTGCTCCATCCACCCGGGGGCCAGTCCGGCGTCGCGCGCCACGCCAACCACCGGCAGGCGAACCGCCCCGTTCGTGCCGAGGCGGAGGTCGGCCGAGTCGCCCACGATCAGTTCGGAGAACTCGAGCGAGGAGTGCTCCACCACGAGGGCGCCATCAGGCGGCGGCCAGGTGCCGCGGTCCGGCACGACACGCCCGATCGTGCTCGTGGCGAGGTCCGGGGCGACGAAGAGGATCGCCGTCCGCCAGGCCCCGCCGCTCTGCACGCTCGCCACGAGGGTCCGGCGCGCCTCCGCGCCCTGCACGCCGTCCAGGGCGCGCACCGCGGCGAGCAGGCTCGAGTCCACCGCATCGAGCCGCAGCGTGGCTGACGGCGGGTTGGTGGCGAGGAACTCGTCGCGCGTCACGCGGCGCAGCAGCGACCAGGTGTTGAGCACGCTCCCCGCGCCGGCGATGCCCACCGCAATGGCGAGCACGACGAGCAGGGTGCGCGACCGATGCAGCCACGCGTCGCGCGCCACCTTGCGCCAGCGCACGCTACGCATGGGCGAGGGCCTCCTCGGTCACGACGCGCCCGTCGGCCAGCGTGACCACCCGGGCGCCGGCGCGGGCGATGGCCCGCTCGTGCGTCACCATCACCACCGTCTGTCCCTCAGCGGCCAGTTCGCCGAACAGTGCGAGGATGGCCGCGGCCGTCTTCGAGTCGAGGTTGCCGGTGGGCTCGTCGGCGAGGAGCACCGCCGGTGCGTTGGCGAGGGCGCGGGCGATCGCGACGCGCTGTTGCTGTCCGCCGGAGAGGGTGCCGGGCAACTTGTGCGCCTGATCGGCCACCCCCAGACGGTCGAGCAGCGTTCGGGCCCGCTCCGGCCGCTCGCGCCCCGGCCACCGATCGCAGAAGTCCATCGGCAGCATCACGTTCTCGGCCGCCGTGAGCGTGGGGAGCAGCTGGAAGAACTGGAAGACGATGCCCACATGCGCGCCGCGCCAGCGCGAAAGGTCGCGCTCGGCCAGGGCATGCACGGCGGTGCCGCCCACGTGCACTTCGCCGCTCGTGGGGCGGTCCACGCCGGAGAGCAGGCTCAACAGCGTGGACTTTCCGCTCCCCGACTGCCCCACGATGGCCACGAACTCCCCCTTGGCCACGTCGAGCGACACGGCGTCGAGCGCCACGAAGGGACCCGTCGGCGACGGATACGTGCGGGTGGCCTCGCGAACCGAGAGGAAGGCGTCGGGGGCGTCGGGGTGCATGCTGCGGGACTCCGGAGAGGGGCGCCGCCGCGGCGGGATGCCGCGGCACGAGCGCCGTGCACGAACCATACGGGGCTGGCGCGGCCACGGCGTGCCGTTCGACCCACCCGTTCGACCGTTCGGCGAATCGTTCTCCGTGGCCCGATGGAAGGGCGACAGATTGTGCCCGTACCCGTGGACCGACCATTCCCGTCCGGAGCTCCCCATGTCCCGCCTCGCGTTCCTCTGCACGGCCCTCCTGCTCGCCTGCCCCCTCGCGGCCGGCGCGCAACAACATGCGGGCGGTGCCGCCGCCGCGTCCGGCGTGCGTGCGCCGCAGGAAGCGCACCAGTTCGACTTCCTGCTGGGACAGTGGCGGCTCGAGGTGAAGCCCCTCGTGAGCGGCCTCGCCGCGGCCATCCACGGTGCGCCCAAGCTGCAGGGCACGTGGAAGGCGTGGCGCGGCATGGAAGGGTGGGGAATCGACGACGAGATGCGCATCGTGGATGCCTCCGGGAATCCGCGCGCGCTCTCGCGGGGCGTGCGCATCTACGACGCCACGGCCAAGCAGTGGACGCAGGTCGTGGCCGACGTCTACAAGGGGCAGTTCACCAACGCGACCGCGCAGTGGCAGGGGAGCGAGATGGTGATCAGCGCTCGCGGCACCGACGGCGAAGGGAAGGCGTACCTCGCGCGGACCCGCTTCTACGACATCACCCCAACCTCCTTCCGCTGGCGCAGCGACCGGTCATTTGACCTCGGCAAGACCTGGACCGAGGGGATCCTGAGCATCGAGGCCACGCGCACGGCGGCGGACGCGGTCCGGTGAGCCACGCGCGGCGCGGGGCCGCGCGCGCCGGATCGCCTCACTTGCGAGGCTGATGCGCCGCACGGATGATTCGCCCATGGTACCGCGCCAACTCTCGCTCCAGCTGCTGATCGGCTGGCTGCCGATCTGGGCGCTGTACGCCGTCCTGATCGTCTCGGCGCACCCGCCGATCACGGTCAGTGCGGCCCTGTGGGCCTCGCTGCGCGCGATCGTGCCGGCGGCGCTGCTCGGCCTGCTCGTGCGGCGCTTCACGCGGCGCCTGCCCTGGCCGCACCCCTTTCGGGCGTCGTTCCTGTTGATCCATGCCGGCGCCGCGGCGCTGTACGCCGGGGCGTGGCTGGCGACCTCCACCATCATCGGCGTGCTCCCGGCCATGCTCATGGGGCGGGAGCACGGCTTGCCCGTGTCGCAGGGGCTGGCCCTGCCGTTCCTCGTGATCGGCGTGTGGCTGTACGTGATGGTGGCCGGCGTGTCGTACACCAGCGACGCGTCGGAGCGCGCGGCGCGCGCCGAGGCCACGGCCGCGCGCACGCAACTGGCGGCGCTGCGCGCCCAGCTGCATCCGCACTTCCTGTTCAACGCCCTGCACAGCGTCGTGCAGCTCATCCCGCGCGAGCCGGCGCGGGCGGCGGAGGCCGCGGAACAGATCGGGGGATTGCTTCGCACCGCCATCGAGGAGGAGCGCGACCTCGTGCCGCTTGGCGACGAGTGGGCCTTCGTGTCGCGCTACCTGGACCTCGAACGGCTGCGCTTCGGCGAGCGTCTCGTGGTCATGGCCACGGTGGATGCCGCGGCGCGCGAGGTGCTGGTGCCCTCGTTTGCCGTGCAGACGCTCGTGGAGAACGCCGTGCGGCACGGGGCGGCGCCGGAAGTGGAGCCCACGACGATCGCCGTTCACGCGGCCGTGGCGGACGGCGCGTTGACGATCGAGGTGCGCGACACCGGGAGCGGCGCCACGGACGACCAGTTGCATGGGGCAGGTGCGGGCGTTGGCACCGGGCTCGCCCGGCTGCGCGAACGACTGTCCGCGCTCTATGGCGACGCAGCGCGGCTCGACCTGCGCGCCAATGCGCCGCGCGGCGTGCTGGCGACGCTCGTGGTGCCGGTGCGCCGCCTCCCTGCGGACGACGCGTGAAGGTCACCGCGCTGATCGCCGACGACGAGCCCCTGGCGCGCGCCGGGTTGCGCGACCTGCTCTCGTCGTTCGACTGGGTGGAGGTCGTGGGGGAGGCCGCGAACGGCCCCGCCGCGGTCGAGGCGATCAACCGGCTGCAGCCCGAACTCGTGTTCCTCGACATCCAGATGCCGGGCATGCTGGGGACCGACGTGCTGCGCCACGTCACGCACCAGCCCTTCGTGCTCTTCACCACGGCTTTCGCGCAGCACGCCGTGACCGCCTTCGAGCTCGGCGCCCTCGACTACCTGCTCAAGCCGTTCGGCGCGCCGCGACTCGCCACGGCGATGGCCCGCGTCCGCACCGCGCTCGGTGAACCCACGGCGGTGCCGGCGCTCGATCGCCTGGCGGAGGCCCTCAGCCGGACCCCCATGTCGCGCCTCTTCGTGCGGATCGGGGCCGCCCTCACCCCGGTGAGCGTGGGCAGCGTGGCCTGGTTCGAGGCCGACGGCGACTACGTGGTCGCGCACGTGGGTCCCACGCGCCACCTGCTGCACGTCGCGCTCAACCGGCTGGAAGAACGGCTCGACCCGGCTCGGTTCAAGCGGATCCACCGCACGCATGTCGTGAACCTCGACATGGTGCGCGCCTTCCGGCGGAGCGAGGGGCGCCTCGTGGCGGAACTGCTCGATGGCACCCGGCTGCCGGTCAGTCGGGCGAAGGCGCAGGAACTGCGCGCCCTCGGCGCGTAGTGCTCAGCGCGGCCGGGCGGCCGTGAGCGAGTCGCGGAGCCGCATCCAGCCGCGCTGGTCGGGCTCGAGAGAGAGCCCGGCATCGAGCAGCGCCGCAGCCTCCTCGCCGTGCCCCTGCGCGAGCTTGGCGCGCACGAGCACCGAGCGGCTTCGTCGCGACGCCGGCCACCGCGACAGCGCCTGCTCGAGCCAGTAGACCGCACGCACCGTGTCGCCGGCCAGCAATTCCTGCACCGCGGTCGCGTGCACCAATCGGTGATCGCGGTCGAACAACGACAGCCCGCGCTCGTAGGCGATGATGGCCGAGTCGCGTTGGTGGCGCAGCAGGTAGACATTGCCCTGGAACATCCACCCCGCATAGCTGTCAGGACTGCGCGTCGTGAAGGCGCGCACCACGGTGGCCGTCCGGTCCCAGACGGGCACGTCGCGAGCCGTCATCGCGGCGGCCACGCCCAGCAGCATTCCCGTGGCGGCGAGCGCGAACCGCCCGGCCACCCGCCCCGCCGGCACCAGGGCCAGGCCACTCGCGAGCAGCAGCACGATCCCCACGCTGGGCGCATACAGCGTGCGTTCTGCCAGCACGATGCCGGCGCGCAGGAGAAGGTTCGACACGGGGAGCAGCGTCGCGGCCGTGAAGAGGAGCGCGAACGCCGGCCACGAGGGACGCCGCACGAGCGTCACCAGCG
>JANLSF010000743.1:0-1942 GCA_031362285.1 Gemmatimonadota bacterium
CCGCCGCGTCGTCGCGCCCGCCCCGGACTGAAACGAAGCCGCCCCCGGTGCAGATCGCACCGGGGGCGGCCCTCGCATCCAGCTTCAGCCACCCGAGCCGCGCCGAACGGCGCGCGGCTCGGGCCGGCCGACTCAGCTGCAGTTCGACGTCTTGCGCGTCTGCAGGTCGATCGTGCAGGTCAACCCGCCGACCGCGACCTTCGGAGTGCGCGTGCCGTCGAAGGTGATCGTGCTGGTGCCGCTGCGCACGGTCGTGTCGGGCGCCGCGCCGGTCTTGGTGAAGACCACGGTGGCGTTCCAGGTGTGCGTGATCGTGCCCGAGACGGGGTACCTGTTCACCGAGCGGGGGACCGCCCAGGTCACGTTCGTGCCCACGCGGGTGCCCGCGATCTTGAAGAAGCGCGTGCCGCGCGGGCCCGAGGCGAGGCTCGAGTCGTTGCGGGCGCCACGCCAGTTCCAGGTGCGGGTGTTCGGGGTCGAGATGCGGTCGAAGCGCACCGACGCCGTGTCCGAGCGGTCGACCCAGCGGATCAGCGAGGCGCCGTCATCCGGCTTGCGATCCTCGTCGGCCGAGTCGGCGCCAACTTCGCGCCAACGGTACTGCACCGAATCGTACGGGGTGCCCGAGACCGGCACGGGGGTGCCGCCCTTCCAGAACCGATGCGAGCGGGTCACGGTGATGTTGTCGTCTTCCTTCTGGCTGCCGCAGGTGTACCAGCCGGCGCCGTCGGGGCCGGTGCAGTTGCGGGTCCAGCCGCCACGCGAGGCCATGACCAGGCTCGACGTGCCGGGGTTGACCGTCTCGAGCGAGAGGCCGGTGATGATCTCGCTGTTCTCCACCGTGTTCAGGTTGCTGGCGGCGTCGGCCGAGGTCTGGACCACGAGGTCGGCGGAAATCACCTGCGAGCTGGTGAGGGCGGGCGACGTCGAGTCGCTGTTGCAAGCGGCCGTGAGGGCAACGAGCCCCGTGGCGAGGGCGACGAGCGGACGATGGCGCATGGACGAGGCTCCTGGCTGGGCAGCGGGACCACGAAGGGCCACGCGGCGGGTGTACGTGAGCGTGGGGGGACGGTCCCAACTCTCGTGCTGCGTTAGTCGTCGGCGGGCGCGAAACGTTAATCCGGTGCGCCCGGTCACACTGGCGAGTCCCTGAGCGAGGTGATGAGCGGACGCGTCACGCTGCTGCGCCGACGCCACGCCCCGGCTCGGGGCTACCGTGGCAATTCGAACCGGTAGCCAACGCCCGGCTCCGTCACGATCAGCCGGGGCGAGCCCTGCTCGAACTCGATCTTCCGACGCAGGTGCGTGATGTGCACGCGGAGATGCTGCTGGGGGTTGCCGAACTCGCGTCCCCACACGGCGTCGAACAGCTGCTTGTGGGTGATGGTTCGTCCCGCCTCGCTCACCATGTAGCGCAGGAGGGCCCATTCGGTGGGGGTCAGGTGCACGACCACCCCATCACGCGTGACCTGTCGGCGGAGCATGTCGATCCGGACCGGCCCGTTGTCGAGCACCGGTTCGTTGCCGGTGCGTTCGAGCTGGGCGGCGCGTCGGAGGTGAGCCCGCACCCGGGCCAGCAGCTCCTGGTTCCCGAACGGCTTGGTCACGTAGTCGTCGGCGCCGGCGTCGAGGAGGCGCACTTTTTCGTCTTCGGAGTGTCGGGCGGAGACGACGACGATCGGGGCGATGCTGGTGCGGCGCATCGCTCGGCAGACCTCCTCCCCCGGCATGTCGGGGAGGCCCAGGTCGAGCAGGACGAGGTCGGGGGCGCCGGAGGCGGCGAGCTCGAGGGCCCGCTCGCCGGTCTCGGCCTCGAGGAACCCCTCGGTGACCGCGCCGAGCGCGGCGATGAGCGCCTCGCGGATGGGGCGCTCGTCGTCGACGATCAGGATGCAGCGCGCCCGGGGCAGGGCGTCGGGGCGGTCAGGGGCGCTCATGGGGC
>JANLSF010000748.1:0-5309 GCA_031362285.1 Gemmatimonadota bacterium
CGCCGACGACGAGGCGCTCGAACTGATCGACGGACTCACCGTGCGGCTCCGGCACGTGCACGACACGCTCAAGGCGGCCAGGGCGCCGCGCCCGCGGGTGGCCGTGATCGAGTGGACGGAGCCCCTGTTTGCCGGCGGACACTGGGTGCCGGAAATGGTGGCCAAGGCCGGCGGACGCGACGTGCTGGCCACCCCCGGGGAACACTCCAAGGTGGTGGACGCCGAGGTGGTGCGCGCCTCGGCGCCCGAGGTGCTGTTCGTGGGGCCGTGCGGGTACGACCTGGCCGAGTCGGCGGCAGCGGCGCGCGCGCTGCTGGCGCGCGAGGAGTGGGCGTGGGCCCGCGGCCTGGCGGTGTGGGCCCTCGACGCCAATGGCATGGTGAGCCGGCCAGGGCCACGGCTGGTGAGCGGGGTGGAAGCGATGGCGGGGGCGATGCACCCCGCCCTGTTCCCGGCGCCGTTGGCGGCGCACGCAACGCGCATCGCGTAGCGACGGCGACGCGCTACGCGCCGAGCAGTTCCTCGAGCGCGAGCGATGTCTTGGCGGGAATGTGCTCGCGCGGGTAGTAGCGCGCGATCAGCGCCATCGCGTCCTCCACGCGCGTCAATTCCAGGAGGCGGGCGAGGAATCGCACGTCGCCTTCGTCCTGGAACTCGGCGCCGAGACGCATGGCCATCGCCTTCATGGCAAAGAGATACGCCGGCACCGGCGTGAACACGGCGAGGTGGCTGTGCACGGCGAATTCCGTGAACTCGCCGCGATCACCCAGGTAGCCGCGCACCGCGTCGTTGAGCCAGCCGTCGGGCAAGTCGTGCCGCGCCGCCACGCGCGCGGCGGCTTCACGCACGGCGATCACCGGGCGGAAGTAGGCGTCCACGTCGCGCGTGGAGGCCCGGGCGTCGAAGACGAGACACATGACCGCGCCCCCCACGAGGTAGAGCTCCCCGCGTTCGTTGCGCGCGGCGAGTTCGCCGTTCAGTTCGGCGAGCAGCTGCGTGAGCAGGGCCTTGGGGAGCGCACTCATGTCAGACTCGGTCGCCCACGGTGGCGTCCACGAACAGGTTGCGGGCGCGGAAGGCCGGAGGGCTCGCGGTCAGCAGGTGCGCACGCAACGACTCGAGCGTGCTCGCAAACCAGGGGCGCTCGAGGGGCGGCACACGGCAGCACCAGCGGGGCGCCCGCACCATCGCGCGCGCGGCGGCCTGCTCCAGCATCGACGCCACGTACGCTGCCTCGAACGACGCCGCGGCCAACGCGGGCGCGGGCAGCGTCGTCAGCGCCTCGGCCGCGAGCGACGCCAGGACGTCGTGGACGTCCGCCAACGCGAATGTCGGTTCGGTGCTCGCGCGCAGGTGCGCGCAGGCACGCGCGAAGCGGTCGTCGGCGGTGGGCAGGCATCGGGCGAGCACATAGGCCGACACGGTCATCGCTGCCCCCTCGGCCGCCTTCGCGAGGGCGCGCTTCTCGGCGCGCGAAAGTCGCACCTGCAGGAACTCGGCCTTGGTCGCCATGCCGGCAAGCTGTCCGTCGGGACTTCAATTGTCAATACGACGTAGTGACACTAGTGGGGGCGCCGGCGCTCGCGACCTGCACGCCGGGAGGTCGATCGATCCGGGAGGAAGCAGCCGCGGGGACACGCGATCGTCGAACCGCGTGCGCCGTTTCCGCTGACGCGCCCCTGACTCCCTCGGCCTACGAATCCCGACGCTTCCGCGCCGTGAACTGACAAAGCCGGGTCCCCGCGCTACCATTCCGCCCACACGCCCTCCTCTGCCCCGCCCATGCTCTCCTCCACCGCCGTCGCCGTCCTCAAGCGCCTTCTCGATTCCCCGGGACCCTCCGGCTTCGAGTCGGCCCCCGCCAAGGTCTGGCGCGCCGAAGCGTCCGCCTTCGCCGAGGTGTCGGGCGACGCGCTGGGCAACTCCTTCGCCGTCGTGAACCCCACGGGGTCGCCCACCATCCTCCTCGCCGGCCACGTCGACGAGATCGGGTTGATGATCGTCCACATCGACGACGACGGCTTCGCCTCGATCGCCGGCATCGGCGGCTGGGACCCGCAGGTCCTCGTGGGCCAGCGCGTCCGCTTCCTGGGACGCAACGGCGAGGTCCTCGGCGTCATCGGCAAGAAGCCCATCCACCTCATCAAGGTGGAGGACCGCGACAAGGGCTCGAAGATGACCGACCTGTGGCTCGACATCGGCGCGGCGAACCGCGTGGAGGCCGAGGAACGGCTCGCCGTGGGCGACCCCGGCGTCCTCGACCAGCGGACCCTCGACTTCCCCAACGGGCGCATCGTCTCGCGTTCCATCGACGACCGGATCGGTGCCTTCGTGGTGCTCGAAGCGGCGCGCCGTTACGCCGCCAGGCCCGGCGCGGCCAAGGTGGTCGCGGTCGCCACGGTGCAGGAGGAGATCGGCTTTGCGGGCGGTGGCGCGCGCGTGGCGGCCGAGCGGGTGGACCCGGCGATGGCCATCGTCGTGGACGTGACCTTCGCCACCGACCACCCCGGCATCGAGAAGAAGGAGCACGGCGACCACAAGCTGGGCTCCGGCCCGGTGCTCGCCCGCGGCTCCATCTTCTCGCCGGTCGTGCTCACCCTGCTCCGCACGTCGGCCGCCGACCTCCAGATCCCGTTCACCATGAGCGGTGCCCCGCGCGGCTCGATGACCGACGCCGACGCCATCCAGGTGGCGCGCGCCGGCGTGGCCACGGCGCTCGTGTCGATCCCCAACCGCTACATGCACTCGCCCAACGAGATGGTCGCGTTGGTCGACCTCGACCGGGCCGCCGACGTCATCGCCGAAGCCTGCCGACGCGTGGGCGCCGGCACCGATTTCACGGATCGATAGCGCGCGTTCCGCGGACCGGCGTGCCCCGCAGGGGCATCGCCGTGTCGGGCGCGATCGACCGCATCTGCCCCGACGGGGTGATGATCCGCATCTGGCCGCTCGGCGTGCTGCGCTGCGCGGACAGGGCGCGCTGGGCGGCCTCGCGCACTTCGCGATCGCGGTCCCCGGCGAGCTCCTTGAGCGCCATGATCGCCGCCGGCGTGCGCGCGCCGGAGAGCGCGGCAATGGCGGACAGGCGGAGCGCCGTCGTCCGCTTGACGCGCGAGCTGCGCGCCGTGTCGGCGCTCGCCGCGCGCATGAGCCGCTGCACGGCATCGGATCCCCCGAGCGCGCCCAGCGCCCGCACGATCGTGAACTGCGCCTCCTCGTCGACTTCTTCCTCGAGCGCGGTGGCGATCGCCGTCGTGTGGCGCACCTCGTGCAGCGCGGCCAGGGCCAGCGCCGCGGCGCCGCGCACCTGGGCGGACGGGTCCTTGAGCCCACGCTTGATGGCGTCGGGCGCACGCGCGGTGGCGAGCTTGGCGAGGGCGACCAGCGCCGTGCGCCGCACCCGGTCGTCGGAGTGGTTGACGAGGTTGATCAGCCCCTGCTCCGCCTCCTCCGGCCCCATTTCGCCGAGGATGTCGGCGGCCGCCCGCACCGTGTACCACTGGTCGCTGGCGAGCGCGTGCACCAGCGCCGGCACCGCGCCCGACAGCTCGCGCAACACCCCCAGGTACAGCGTGCGCTCATGCAGCGAGGGGGCGGCCATGATTTGCCGGAAGACGGCCAACGCGCCCTCCTCACCGGTCCGCGAGAGGATCGTGACGTAGCGGGCGCGATGGTCGGGATTGGCGCGCACGAGTCGGGCGATCCCGGTGAGGATGCCGGGCTTGGCAAGTCGCCGCACCGTCTGGATGTAGGCGCGCTTCGCATCGGTGTTGGGCGCCGTCCCTTCCTGCTCGAGGATGCCGAGGAACGCATCCACGACCTCGGAGGTCGCCCCCTCACGGTGGAGTGCCTCGGACAGCGTCGCCAGCCGCTCGAGCGACTTGGCGATGCCCCGGGCCGTCTTCTTCTTCGCGAGTCGTTCCAGCAGCATCGGCGGCGACGCTTCCGGACGCTGCGCATCGGTGAGCACGTTCCGGATGCCGAACATCGACAGCATCGGCTCCTCGCTCTCGTCCTCCTCGGAGTCATCCTCCTCCGGCTTGGCGTCGATGCGGATGTCGGTCGTGATCGCGACCGTGTTCGCGCCCAGCGCCCCGAAGAGCGTGTGGAAGCTGCGACCGCCATCCGCCTCGGTGACCGGCCCCGAAAGGAGGCGGGCCACGCCCAACACCTCGACGGCCACCGCATCCTTGGCGAAAAGCAACTCGCGCAGGCCGTGCTGCTGCATGCGGGCGCCCAGTTCCTTGGCGCCCGGGAACACCTCCGAGACGATCACGCCGTCGGCCAGCACGCGCCGCTCCTCGCGAGCGACCAGCACCGACCCGTCCTTCGAGGTCTGGAGGGCCGCGCGCAACGACACCTTTTGCTCATCAACGGAAGACCCTTCCGTGACGAGCAGCCCGACCAATCGGGCGAAGTGCCGGGCGAAGATGGCGGAGTGATCCATGGCGTTGGTGCCGCCCCCAAGGGGCCGCGTCGGTAAGGTAGGGCGCGCCCGGGGCCGCCGCCATCGGCTGCGCCAGAGCGGAAACAGGCGCTGTGCCGCCCGCGTTCGTCCGGCGAGATTGTACGCACCCACACCACCGACTGGTTCCCATGCACCACGCCGTTCGCGCCGTCAGCCTCGCCGCCATTGCCGTCCTCGCCGCCTGCCGCGGCGCGGGCGGCGTGTCCACGCTCGCCGAGGCCGATTCCACCTCGATTCGGCGCGACGTGAGCTGGCTGGCCGATGACGCCCGCGGTGGTCGCGGCGAAGGCACCGCGGGACTCGACTCGGCCGCGCACTACGTGGCGCGCCGCTTCGCGGCCCTCGGGCTCGAGCGCGTGGTGCCCGTGAACACCACCTGCCGGGACGGCTGCGCGACGAGCTACCTCATGCCCTACCTCGCCAAGCCGCTGCCGTCGCGTGGACAGGCGGTCGCGCGCGAGTTCGCCGGGCAAAACGTGGTGGGGGTGCTGCGCGGCTCCGATCCGGCGCTCCGCGACGAGTACGTGATCGTGGGGGCGCACATGGATCACCTCGGCACCTCCGGCGACTTTGCCCTCGACCCCGAGGCCAGGGACGCCATCCGGAACGGCGCCGACGACAACGCCTCCGGCGTCGCGGCGGTGCTGGAACTCGCGCGCGTGCTCAGCCGCCACCCGCCGCGGCGCTCCATCGTGTTCACCACATTCAGTGGCGAGGAGCTGGGACTGCTGGGCTCGCAGTACTGGGCGGATCATGCGCCGGTCGCGCTGCCCAAGGTGCGGGCCATGGTCAACTTCGACATGGTGGGACGCATGCACGACGACAAGCTGATCGTCTATGG
>JANLSF010000754.1:0-8439 GCA_031362285.1 Gemmatimonadota bacterium
CGACGAGCCGCTCACCGTGCTCGAGGAGATCGCCGGGAAGGCCGACGTCGAGCGTGCCCAGCGCGCCGCCGTGCGCGCCCTCGCCGCCCACGCCAACCCACGGGCCCGCACCGCCATGCGCACCTTGGCCGAGAAGGCCGAAACGCCGGAGCGCCTCCGCCTCGCCGTCATTGACGCGTTCGACAATGACCGCACCTCGCTTGACGACGCCACCTGGCTGCGCACCCTCTACGGCCGCACCGACAACGCGCGCCTCAAAGGGCGCATCATCAATGCCTTGGCGCGCGCCGGCGGCGAGTCCAACATGCAGTTCCTCGCCTCGGTGGTGCGCAACGAAGGGGAAGCGGCCGATGTGCGGGCCAGCGCGCTCCGCTCCGTGGGGCGCACCATGGACCTGGCCAGCCTCGCCAAGTTCTACGACTCCGTGGCCCAGCGCGCGTTGCGCGAGCAACTCATCGACCTGCTCGGCAATCGCACCGAGAACGAGGCCACCGACAAGCTGATCGAGATCGTCCGCGGCGGCACCGACCCGCAATTGCGCCGCCAGGCGATCTCGGCACTCACGCGCAAGAAGGACCCGCGCACCACGAAGCTTCTCATGGAGATCCTCGACAAATGAGCCGCATCATCCTTTCAGTCCGCCTTGCGCTGCTCGCGCCGGCGCTGCTGCTGCCGGCGCTCGCCTGCGCCCAGACGCTCGAGCGCCGCATCACCAGCGGCAGCGATGGCACCATGTCGTTCCATTTCGCGGCGCGCGCGGGGGTCTGCGGCAACGGCCGCTCCTACGTGCGCGTGGAGGACGACGGCTGGTACGGCAACTGGTCCGATGGCATGTCCACCGACGCCTGTGTCGCCGGCCCCGTGCGGGTGATCGTCACGCGCGCCGGCGGCGAGGTCGTGCGACTCACCACCGTGGCCGGGCCCCTGCGCGCCGACTCTGCGGCGGATCGCACCCTCGGCGCCGTCTCGGCGCGCGAGGCGGGGGCCACGCTGCTCAAGCTCGCGCAGTCGCTCGATGGTCGCCCCGCACGCGAGGCGCTCTTCGCGGCCATGCTCGCCGACAGCAGCGTCGTCACGCCGGCACTGGCGACCATCGCGCGGGACCAGGCGCGCTCACGCGACGTGCGGCGGAGCGCCATCACCTGGCTCGCGCGGCGTCGCGGCGAGGCCGGTGGCGTGGGTGCCCCGTCCGCCGATCGCACCCTCGACCAGATCGTGAAGGACAGGAACGAGGGCGAAGGGGTGCGCGGCCAGGCGTTGAGCGCCGTCGCCCGCACCGATCGCGGCGAGGGGGTCGAGACGCTCATGCGCTACGCTGCGTCCGACGATCCGTGGCTCGCGAAGAAGGCGTTCAGCAGCCTCGCCGGCGCCGGTGACCCGCGCGCCCGCACCTTCCTGCGCGATCAGGTGACCAAGGGCGACCTGGGCGAGGACCAGCGCGTGGAGGCCATCCGCGGGCTCGCGGGCGACTACGCGATTGCCGCCGACTACGTGTTGCTGCGGGAGCAGTACCCGAAGCTCAACAGCGACCGGGAGCGTGAGGCGTTGCTTTCGAGCCTCGGCAACGCTGGCGGGCGCGACAACGTGCAGTGGCTGATCAGCGTGGCCACGTCGCCCACCGAGCCGGCCAACCGTCGCAAGCGCGTGGTGTCGTACCTGTCGCGGAGCGACGACCCGCGGGTGCGCGAGGCACTCAAGGGACTCGTGGAGCGCTGAGACCTATTTCGCAAATGGGAGTGCTTCGATGAGGGCATTCGTCCTTTGGGTGCTGCTGGGTGAGGTCGGCTGCCTGCCGTCCCCCGCGATCCAGTCGACGCGAGCGACGGTCGGCGTGACCAGCGCGATCACCCACGTTTCGGTCTTGCTGGCCGACGGCATCGAGTTGCGGGACGCAACGGTGCTGATCGCCTTGGATCGGATCGCGGCAGTAGGGCCGTCTGACAGCATTGCAGTCCCGCCCGGCGCGCGGCGAATCGACGGCCGTGGCAAATGGCTGATCCCTGGTCTATGGGACATGCACGTGCATCTGACGCTCGAGGGACGCGCCGCCCTGGGCCTCTACGTGGCCAACGGGGTCACGATGGTGCGCGATATGGGCGGCCAACTGCAGGTCATTCATCAGATGCGACGCGACATCGCAGATGGCCGAATCGCCGGGCCGGGCATTGTGGCGGCCGGCCCTCAGATCGAGAGTCCGAAGTCGATCGTCTCCGACCTGGCAGGTGCGACAGCGACCGAGCGCGCTCGCGCCTTGCTCGATCGCGTTGTCGTTTCGGACCCGGCGTCGGCGCAGCGCGTCGTCGACTCGCTCGCGGCGCTAGGCGTTGACTTCATCAAGGTCAGGAATTTTGCTGACGCCGACACGTACTGGGCTATCGCGCGGGCCGCTCGTCGGCACAATCTGTCGATGGTGGGTCACGCTCCGCCGTTCGCCATGGATTGGATGGCCATCGCGGACTCCGGGCAGCGAAGCCTGGAGCACTGGTACTATCCCACAGCACTGATGGACAAGCCGCCTGCGGAACGCCGGGACATTGTCGCGGCGTACCGGCGCAATGGCACGGCCATGGCCCCGACCATGATGGCCTGGCGGGCGCATCGCTGGCCCTACGACTCCGTGCGTGTCATGACCGAGCAGGCGATCGCGCGAGGAACGGCGATGGGAGTTCTCTCGTCTGCGCTTGCCGAGCATTGGCGCAGCGAGGTTGCGGTCCGAGCGACAGAGGGCGGGACTGGTCCATTGACCGAGGCACAACTTGGTGGCTGGCGGCGTGCACTCGACGGCTTGGGCCGCGGAATTGGCGAGCTGTCCAGGGCAGGCGTGATCGTGCTGGCGGGGACCGACATGCCCCTGGCTCGATTGCCTGGCGAGGCCCTGCACGATGAGATCGCGCTTCTGGTCGAGGAGGCTGGTTTCACACCGGCCCAGGCGATCGGCGCGGCAACCAGCGTGCCAGCAGCCTTCTTGCACATGCAGGACTCACTGGGCACGATCGCGCCGACCAAGATCGCCAATCTCGTGCTCCTCGATGGCGATCCATTGAAGGATATTCACAACACGCGGCGGATTGCCTTGGTGATCGTGCGGGGTCGGGTGGTGGATCGATCGGCATTAACGAGATAGGCTCTAGAGAATCCGCTTCCCCAGCGCGCTCGCCACCAACCCCACGGCCAGCTCGGCCGTGCGGTTGGACTGGTCGAGGATCGGGTTCACCTCGACCGCGTCGACCCCGACCAGCTTCCCGCTCTCGGCGAGCATCTCCATCACGAGGTGCCCCTCGCGCCAGCTGAAGCCGCCACTCACCGGCGTGCCCACGCCGGGCGCGTGCATCGGGTCCACCGCGTCGAGGTCGTAGCTCACCCACAGCCCGTTGGTCGCGCGCCCCACGCTCTGGATCGCTTCCTCGAGCACGGCCGACAAGCCGCGCCGGTCGACGTCGGTCATGGTGTAGGTGCGCACGCCGTACTCGCGCAGGTGCGCGCGCTCCCCCTGGTCGAGGTCGCGGATGCCGATGAGCGCCACGTGCCCCGGCTTCACCGCCGGCGCCCCACCGTTGAGCGCGGTGAGGCGCGGATCACCGAAGCCGAGCAGGTGCGCCACCGGCATGCCGTGCACGTTGCCCGAGGGGCTCGTGTCCGGCGTGTTGATGTCGCCATGCGCATCGATCCACAGCAGCCCGAGTGATTCGCCGCGTGCGCGCAACGCCCGCGCCGCGCCTGCCACCGACCCATGCCCAAGCGAGTGATCACCGCCCAGCACCACCGGGAACCGGCGCGCGGCCACGCTCTTCTCCACCCGATTGGACAGCTCGGCGCACACCTCCGCGATCACGGGGAGGAAATCCATCCCCATGGCGTCCGGGGGGAAAGTCCCGCGATCGGGGACCACGAGGTTCCCTTGGTCGGTCACCTCGTGGCCGAGCTCCATCAGTTCTTCGCGAATGCGGGCGGCGCGTACGGCGTACGGGCCCATGTCGACGCCGCGGCGGCTGGCGCCGAGGTCGATGGGTACGCCGATCAGGTCAATGAGTGTCATGGTCCATGAAAGCTCCTTGGTCAGGGCGAATCCGACAACCCTCAGTATCGCGCAAGTCTATGCAGGACAAGCGCATGGACAGCCAGCGGCACTCGTGCGTGCGGTGCGATTGAACCATCGAGGCCCTCACCGACTACGTGCGACAACATCAAGGGCGGCATCGCGACCGGCGAAAACCGGCCGCTCCAACTCCAGCGTATCTCCATCATGCGCCTCTCTCCTGCCTCTCCGTTTGTGGCTGTCGCCATCGCCGCCACCATCACGCTCGTGGGCGGCGTCGCCGTGCACCGCGCCATGGCCGCGCCTGCCGCACGCGTCGCCGCCATCACCACGCTGCCGAGCCTCGGCGGTGCGAGCACCTGGTTGAACGGGACCGAACTGACCACCGAAAGCCTCAAGGGCAAGGTCGTCGCCATCGACTTCTGGACCTTCCTCTGTTCCAACTGCCAGGCGGCACTGCCCTTTGTGCGCAGGCTCGACGCCGACTTCCGGGCGCAGGGGCTCGTGACCATCGGCGTGCACACCCCCGAGCTCGCCCCGGAGCGCGACCTCGCCAACGTGAAGAAGGCGATCGTGAAGTTGGGCGTGCAGTATCCGGTGGCGGTGGATCCCGACTTCACCATCTGGAACCGGTTCGGCAACCGGTACTGGCCGTCCATCTACCTCTTCGACAAGCAGGGCAAGCTCCGCTATCACTACGATGGCGAGGGCGACTACGCCAAGCAGCGCGAGGTCGTGGCTCAGCTGCTCGCGGAGAAGTAGGCCGCGGCGGGGGCGCGACGCGGCGACGCGGCGGAAGGCGGCATGGGGGCAGGCCAGGCGGGCACTACGCACGCCGGGTGCCCAGCGCCGCTAACGCTTCGCCGGGGCTAGCCGTCTTGTGGGCTGAAGGGCGACGTCTTCGTGCACGCAGCGCGCGGACCATCCGCCCGGAACGTCGGCGTGAACGGTGCGCCGCCATCTCATCAGGAGTCACCCCATGCGTTCCCCTCGCTTGATCGCTTCCGTCGGAATGCTGCTCGCGGCGGCCATTCCCGCCTTCGCCCAGCAGCCCCGCACCCCGCGCACGCCGGGTGCTGCCATGCCCGCGCAGGGCGCGCCCGGTGATGGGGCCATGCGCCAGCCCATGCCGATGGGCATGGGTGGATCGCCGGCCGCCATGCTCGCGCAGCACAAGGCCGCCCTCAACCTCACCGACGATCAGGTGAAGCGCCTCGAGGCGCTCGCCGCCCAGCAGAAGGGGGCGCTGGAGCCGAACGTGGGCGCCGAACTCCGGGCCCGCGCCGACCTGGCGGACGCTCGCAAGGGTGAAGGCGACCTCGTGGCCACGCGCAAGGCCATGGACAAGCTCGCGCAACTGCGCATTGATGGCGAGATCGCGCATCTGAAGGCGATGCAGGATGCGCGCGCCATCCTCACCGCTGAGCAGCGGGAGAAGCTCCCGGTCATGCGCGGCATGGGCGGTGGCATGGGCATGGGCGGCGGCATGATGGGCGGCCCGGCTGGCATGCGCGGCCACGGCATGATGGGTGGCCCAGGTGGCATGCGTGGCCACGGCATGATGGGCGGCCACGGCGACATGGGCGGCCATGGCATGATGGGTGGGCGCGCCAAGGTGCCCAGTGGCCCCGGCCCGATGGGCGGCCACGGCCACATGGGTGGTGACCACGGCGCCATGCAGCCCCAGCCGCCGCAGTAAGGCACGCAACGAGATGCAGGCCGGCGGACGGTGCCGGCCTGTACGCGAGGGGTGTCGTGCGCAACTGCACGGCACCCCTCGTGGCATCTACCGCTTGGGTCGCTCGTACTTCCAGTTGCGCGTCTTGCCCTCGCCGAGCCATTCCACGGCCTGCGCCACGCGCCGTTCCCGCGTCTCGGGGCGCTTGGCCTCCACGATCCACTCCACGTACTCCTTCCGCTGGCCCGGCGGGAACCGCTCCCACGTCGCGCGCGCCTTCGCATCCTTCTTGAGCACTGCGCCGAGCTCGGTCGGCGTCCTTGAAAGCGTTGCCGCTGGCAACTTCGTTCCTTGCCGCCGCATCTTGTCGCGTACCGGCTTGACCCCGGCCTCGTTCAGCTTCATCGCCGCCTTGATGTAGCCCATGAGTTTCGCGTCGCTCGGGAGGTCCGTGAGCGCGGTAATGCGCCCGAACGTCCCCATGGCCGAGTCGTCGCTCGGCGTGAGTCCCGGAATCGCCCCAGGGTTCCAGAACCCGAACGCGCAGTGCGCCTTGAACGACGACATGCCGCACATGATCCCGAAGTAGTCGAAGTGCGGGTGCCCCCACTTGATGGTCTCCACGCAGTCCGGGCACGCGCGATGCACCACGGCCCGCAGGTGCGCGAGGATCGGCCGCGCGAAGGGCTGGGCCTTCGCGATGTAGGCGTCAACCGCCGGATTGAGTGTCGGCATGCTGTGAGAATCCTCGCGTCGGTGTGTCGGGCCGGAGGGGCGCGTGTTGGTTCGTGGAGCTACGGCGCCTTCACCACCGCGCCGTCCTTCACCACCGCCACCACCGCGTGCGTGGCCGCGATGTTCTTCGTCGGGTCGCCCGTGACCGCGATCAGGTCGGCCAGGGCACCCACCTTGATGACGCCGAGCGTGCCCTCCATCCCCAGCACCTTGCCGGCCGTGCTCGTGGCGGCGCGCATGGCCTGCACCGGCGTGAGCCCGTACTCCACCAGCAGGTCGAGTTCGCGCGCGTTCTCGCCGTGCGTGAACACCCCCACGTCGCTGCCGTTGGCGATCACCACACCGGCATCAATCGCCGCCTTCATGCTCACGCGCTTGGCGGTGATGCCGGCCGGTTCCGCCCCCACCCCGGCCTTCCAGCCGCGGTAGCGCTGGATCGCGTCACCGGCGGCCACCGTCGGGCAGAAGTACACGCCACGCTCGGCCATCAACTTGAACACGGCGCTCGTCCCCGCATCGCCATGCTCGATCGTCGTCACGCCCCCCATGATGGCGCGCGTCATCCCCTCCACCGAGCTGGCGTGCGCCACCACCGGGCGCCCGCTTTCCCGGGCGATCTCCACCACGCGCGTGATCTCCTCCACGGTAAAGGCGGGGCGCGTCTCGCCGTTCGGGCCCCAGCGATAGTCGGCGTAGATCTTGATCCAGTCGGCGCCGCGGCGGATCTGGTCGCGCGTCACGCGCGTGAGTTCCTCGATGCCCCCCGCTTCCTCGGCTCCCTGTGGCACCGAAATCTCCGGTGCAAAGCCCTTGGGACCGTACGTGCCGCGCATGACGATGGCGCGGTTGGCCACGAACAGGCGCGGCCCGGGGATCACGCCGATGGCGACGGCGCGCTTGAGGCCGCCGTCGGTGTCGGCCGCCCCCTCGGTGCCGAGGTCGCGTAACGAGGTGAAGCCGGCGTTGAGCGTGTTGCGCAGGTGGTTGGTGGCGCGCGCCACACGCTCGCCCAGCGGCTCGCGCAGCACCTGGTCGTCCCAGCTCGATTCATTGTAGGGGTGCAGCAGCACGTGCGAGTGCAGGTCGATCAGTCCCGGCGTGAGCGTGGTGTTGGGGAGGTCGAGCACGCGCGCACCGCGCGGCACCCCCACCTGCGCAGCGGTTCCCACCGCCTCGATCCGGTTGCCGCGCACCAGCACCACGAGCCCGGCCTGCGGCGCGTCGGCCGTGCCGTCCCACACGCGCGCGGGGCGCAGGAGCAGGAGGGCGCCGGTATCGGGGCGTGCCTGCGCGGCGAGCGGCAGGGTGCAGGCGGCCAGCAACAGCGCAGGGAACAACAGGCGACGGTGCATGAGGCGATGGCTGGGGGAGGGACGACCGGGCCCGCACAAAATGAAGACGCCCGCGACGCAGGGCTAGCGTCGCGGGCGTACAGGGCCGGGCGCGGCGCCGGTCAGCCGGTAGCCGGGACGCCCACGAGGATGGGATAGTAGTAGACCCAGACCTTGCGGTCCGTCCAGTACCACGGCACGGATCCGCCGGCGCGTGCAAACATGCTCTGTGCCACGTCCGCGTTGCGGGTGAGGATCGTGACCGAGACGTAGATCGTGTTCGGCGCGGAGAATCCGCGAGTATTGACAAATCCCTTGTCCTCGCTCGAGGTGGCGAGCGAGTCGAGCGCATCGCGACATGCCCGGCGGCACAGTGGCCAGGCGGCGGTGTTGCCGGTGACCTCCCACGTCTCCACCTGGATCGCGAACGCGGACGAGTCGGTCTTGAACTCGAATCCGCTCGGCAGGAACTCCTTGAGGTCGAGCGGCACCTGCTTGGCGATGGACGAGCCCGGCGTGAAGTAGAAGTTGCCGCACCGCCCCTTGCCGCAACTCGCCATGATGGCGACCTCCACGGCGCGGAGGTCGGTGATCGCCGCGTTGGTGATAGACTGCTGGCGAATGCTGCTCACCAGCTTTGCCGCGCCCGCCGTGACCAG
>JANLSF010000783.1:0-9013 GCA_031362285.1 Gemmatimonadota bacterium
CGTGGCCGGGGCGGCGACGCGCTTCGTCGGGCAGTGGCAGGCGACGGCCCCTGAGCGGCTGGGCGGGGCGGGAGCCGTCGGACCGGAGGAGGCCCCGGCCGAGCTCGCCGCGCGCATTCTCACATTTCTGACGCATCCAGAGCCGTCCGGATGACGGCGGTTCCGAGGGCGGCCGCCGGGAGATCGTCACGTCAACGTCGGGTACCATCAGCGCGTTGAATTGATTAGAATCTCACTGCTGTACGATCATCATTATTTCTTCACAGGAGCAGCATGGCCAGGCCGAAGTCTCGTCCGCGTCCCGAAGCGACCGTGGCGTCGCCGTTTGATCAGGCGCGAGACGAAATGTTCCAGCACATCATGCGGTGCGAAGTCATCGGCGCCGATCCTGAGCATCAGGCCGAGTGGTTCAACGACACCATGCCGTACCTCGAGGAGCGGTTCCCCGAACTTGGGGAGGCGAAGCTCGCGGAGCTTCGCGCCTTGGGTGAACGGTTCGCGAAGCCGCTGAAGGCCGCCCAGCCGGCCGGTAGCGTCGCCTGACGCCAACGCCCCCCGTCTTCTCGGGGGGCGTCTTGTTGTCAGCGGGCGCCGGGAATCGCGCGTCGCAGCAGGACGGCGACGCGGAGTCCGCCGCCAACCCCGGCCTCGAAGGCCGGGGTCCAGCCGCGCGCCGATGCCGGTCCCTCGATGCCGACTCGCAGCACGAGCAGCGGCTGGCAGCGGCGCGACTCGGCGCAGGCCAGCGCGGCGCCCGTGGTGACATAGGGAGCCCAGCGCCGCTCGTAGAGCGGGTCGAAGGGAATGCGGACGTTCGCCTCGATCCGGGCGGTGGCGCGCGTCGTGTCGCCGTCACGGACCACGCCACCGCTCACGAGGCCGCCGAAGCGCAGATAGAACGACGTCGGGACGCTCAGCCCGAGGCCAACTTCCGCGGCGTCGACGGGGCGCACGTCGAGCCGGAACTCCGGGCGGGGACCGCCCACGTCGGGGAGCTGCGCCCCGAGCACCGTGGAGCGCGTCACGAGCGCCATGACCAGGACGAGAGCGACGCGCACGCTCACGAGGCCCCCAACCGTCTCGCCGCGCGCGCCAGCGCCCAGGTGTAGTCGGCGATCGCCCAGAGCGAGACCACGGCGGTCCCCACGGTGAGTCCGGCCACCCACGCCGGCTTGAGGAGCACCGCGACCAGCGTCACGAGCTGCAGACCCGTGGTGATCTTACCCGAGACGCGCGCCTTGAACGTGACGCGTTGCAGGCGCGGCGAGAGCTTGGCGACAGCGTACCCGATCACGGTGGCGATGTCACGCATGAGCAGGAGGAAGCACTCGCCGCCGGTGATTATGCCGTCGGAGAGCACGGTGAACACGGCCACGGCCATGAAGGCGCGGTCGGCGATCGGGTCGATGAGGGCCCCCGCGCGCGACTGCGTGCGCATCACGCGGGCGATCCAGCCATCGAGCACGTCGGTGATGGCCGCGCCGAGCACGATGCCCGCGCGGGTCTGGGGCGCGTCGACGGCCCAGAACGCCGCGGCAAGCCCCAGCCGCGAGAGCGACACCAGATTGGGTATGGCGCGCAAGACGGCCCGCAGCATGTCCGCAAACTAGTGGGGCATCGTGCCTTGCGAGCCCCGGCGTCCCGTCCTACCTTCGCATTGAAATCGTCCAACCGGCACGAGGAGGACCATGACGGCAGTCTCGGATCTGCTCAAGAACGTCGCCATCTTCAAGGACCTCGACGCCGGGGAGCTCGAGCGCGTGGCCGAGGTGTGCCGCGAGATGGTGTTCGAGGGGGGCGACTACGTCTTTCGGGAGGGGGAAGCGGGCAACCGGCTCTTCCTGATCACCGAAGGCGAGGTGCGCATCAGTCGCACCATCCCCGGCAGTGGCGAGGAGGCGCTGGCCATCCTCAAGACCGGCTCGCTGTTCGGCGAGATGTCGGTGTTCGACCGGAGCGAGCGGTCCACCGATGCCATTTCGCACGGCGGGTGCAAGTGCCTGACGATCGGCCGCTCGGACTTCGAGTTGCTGCTCGACTTCAATCGCGAGATCGCGTACAAGGTCCTGTGGAGCTGCGTGCGTCTCCTGTCGGGTCGGCTGCGCTCGACCAATGACTCGCTCCGCAGTTTCCTCGCCATGAGCATGTTCTGATGCCCTCCGCGCGCGCGGCTTGGCGCCTCGGCGCTGCCGCCGCGGTTGGCTGCCTGCTGGGCGCGGCCCCTGCGTGGGGCCAGCGTGCGGCCCCTGCGGTTCCCGACGTGACGATCGCGCTGGTCCGCGATGCGCGCGTGACGGCCGCCCTTGGCGAGGTGGACGCGGCCCGCATCCGACGCACCGATTCCACGCTGGTGGCCTTCGGCACCCGGCACACGATGTCGGACACGCTGTCGGCGACGCGGGGCGTGGGCGCCGCCCGGCGCTTCCTGTTCGCGGAACTCCAGGCGATCGCCAAGGGATGCGGCGGCTGCCTCCGGATCGAGTACGACGCCGCGACCGTGACGATCGATCGCCATCCGCAGAAGCCCTCGGTGAACGTGGTCAACGTGCTGGCCTGGATGCCGGGGCGCGACACGTCGCGGGTGGTGGTGCTTGGCGCGCACTTCGACTCGTGCGTCTGCTCCACCGACGCCATGGACTTCACCGCCGATGCACCGGGGGCCGACGACGACGGCTCGGGGACGAGCGCGCTGCTCGAAGTCACGCGCGTGATGTCGCGGCGCTTCCCCAAGGGGCTCGACGCCTCCGTCGTGTTCGCCTTCTACGCGGGCGAGGAGCAAGGGCTGCTCGGCTCCACGCACCTGGCCGATCGGTTGCACAAGGGCGGCTACCGGGTGACGGCCGGCATGACCGACGACATCATCGGCAACGTCGTGGCGGAGGATGGCACCACCGACTCGACCTCGATCCGGATCTACGGCGTGGATGGCGAGAAGGGGCCGGGGGGCGAGCTGGCGCGCTACGTGTGGGCGCTCGGCACCCTGTACCAGCCCGACTTCGAGGTGCGACCCACGTTCCGCCTGGACCGCCTCGGCCGGGGCGGCGACCACGCCCCTTTCGCGCGCCTGGGCGATGCGTCGCTGCGCTTCACCGAGCGCCTGGAGAACTACAAGCGACAGCACCTGCCGACCGATGCGCTCGCCGACGTGAACTTCGGCTACGTGGCCAAGGTGGCCCGACTCAACCTCGCCGCGGTGGCGCACCTGGCCGCGGCTCCCGCGGCCCCTGACTCCGCGACCTACCGTCGCGATGCCGCGAGCGGCGGGCAGAAGTGGACCATCACCTGGAAGGCCGTGCCGGGCGCCGCGAAGTACGAGTTGCTGGTCCGACGTACGACCGACGCCACGTGGCGGCGGGTGGTCGATGCGGGCCCCGTAACGTCGTTCCTGCTCGACGAGCAACTCGACGACGTGTGGGTCGGCATCCGGGCCGTGGCCGCCGACGGCCACCGCTCGCTCGCGACCGTCGTCACGACGTCCGCGCCGCGCGGACGATAGCATGTCCGACGGCTTCCGCCACGTGGTGGCGGACTTCACCGGCGTGCCGGTGGAACAGGCGTCGGACCGCGCGCTGTTGACGGGGTTGCTGATCGCGGCGGCGGGAGCCGCCGGGTACCCCACGACCGGCGCGCCGGTGCCCCGACAGGGAGCGGCCGGCTCGCACTCGATCGTGCTGTTCCTGGATGGATGCCACCTGAGCGTCCACGCCCACCCGGCGCAGGGCCTCATCCTCCTCGACATCCTCGCCGACGCCCGCATCGACGCGAAGAAGGCGCTGGCGGTGTTCACGCGCCGCCTGCGTGCGGGAGCGGTACGCACGGAGGAGCGGATCCGCGGGTGAGCCTCGCCGTGGTGGGACTGGCGGTCGGTGCCGGCGCGCTCACGCTGTGGAACGTGTCACTGGCCGGGGCGATTGCGCGCGCGCCGGCTCGCGAGCGGGTCTTTCGCACCGTGTCGGCGCTGGCCGGGTTGCTGCTCATTCCCGGCCTGCTGCTGGCCGCCGCGGCGGGCTCCGCCCTCACCTCATTCGTGGCCGACGGGATCTGGTGGTTCTGGCCGCTGGTGGTGACGCTCTTCGCGGTGCAGTCGGTGTGGGCCGTGGCCGCCCGGCTCGCGACGCCGCTCGTGGGCGTCCCGATCGCCCTCTGGAACGTCGCCCTCGCGGTCGCCAGCGTGGCGAGTGCGCTGGCGAATCACGACCTCGGCCCGGCGTTGTACGGCGAGCGGGCGGACGGCGCGCTGCGCCTCGCGCTCGCGACCCTCGTGGGCCCGGTCGCGCTGGTGTCCCCGCTGGCGCTCTGGCTGCCCGCGCTCGGGCCTGCCTATCCCGCGCGATGGGGCGCGAGCGCGGCCGTGCGCGGCACCGTGGCCATGGCCTGCGCCCTGGCGCTCGCCCTCACGGCGTGGAGCGCACCACGCGCGCGCGCGCTGCAGGAGTCATTCGACCGGTTCGGCGACGACCGCCTCACCGAGCATCCGCTCGGCGATTTCGCGACCGGGCTCGCCGTGCTGCCCGCGCTCGATCACCCGGCGGGACCGCTCGCGCTGCGACGCGACCTTGCGCTGGCGGACTCGATGGAGGCGGACCTCCTCGTGGTCGAGATCGCGCCCACGGTTCGCGCCACGGCCCTCGACTCGCTGGCGCGCGCCCTCGAGGGACCGCGCCGCGATTCGGCCCGCTTCGCGCTCTCCCCGGCGATCGGTGGCGACGCCCCCGCCGGACCCGAGCGCGACCGGATGCTGGTGGCGCTCGAACGCGCCACGCGTCGGCTGCAGCCCGATTTCGTGATGGCCGAACCCGGCGACTTGAGCGGCCGCGGCAGCGATGCCGCGCGGCGGCGCTGGTTCGAGCAGGTTCGCACCGCCACGCGGCGCGGCGGCTCCACCGCCCGGGTGTTGCCCGTCGTGCGACCGATTCGCGACGATCGCGCCTGGTTCGCGTGGGCCGATTCGGCGGCGGGGGGCGTGGTCTTCGAGTTCGACGCGACCCGCAGCGGCGACGAGTTGGCCGCGCAACTGGCCACGGCAACTGCCTGGATGTCCGCGCCGGGACGCCTGGCGGATCCGACGCGCCTCACGTGGGCCCTTGGCCCACGAACGGCGCCGGCCATGCTGGGCGACGGCGCGCAGGCCCTCGCCCTCTGGGGCGTGCTGGCGTGGGCCAGCCGCACACCGGGGGTGAGCGGCGTGATCGCCGGTCCGTCGGCCGACTACGAGGCGATCTCGGGACTGCGCGACGCCGGTGGTCGGCTCCGCCCGGCGGGGCGTACGCTGACGCGCGCCTCGCGCGCCCTGCACTCGACGGCGCGGTAACGCCCATACGCGCGCCTCACACGGCGCGCGCACGCCCGCGCACGACCCCCTTCACCAGGCGCGCATCGTCGAACCAGCGGTTGGCGAGGTGGTGGATGCCGGTGGTCGTGACGGCGCGGAGGCGCGACTCCCACTGCTCCAGCTCCGACAGCCCCTCGCCAAGCAGCCAGGCGTCGACGAGGTCGGCGAGGACCGCCGCCCCGCTCTGCTGCCGGATGGCGCGGGTGCCGAGGGCGTAGGCGCGGGCCCGGGAGAGCTCGTCGTCGGTCACGGGTTCGCGACGAAGGCGCGCGAACTCGGCGAGGAGCGCCTCATGCGCCTCGGCTTCGCGCTCGGGCCCGGTGGCGATGTACGACACGAACGCGCCCCCGAGCAGTCGTTCGCGCGGCGACGCGGACACGGAGTAGGCGAGCGAGCGACGGTCCCGCAGTTCGTCGAAGAACCGGCCGCCGAGGCCGCTGGCGATGACGCCGAGCAGCGCCGCGTCGAACCGTTCGCCGTCACGTCGACCCGGCCCCGGATACGCGAGCGCCAAGGCCGACTGCGCCTTGTCGCGCGTCTCGGCCCGCTCGCGTGCCGACACCGGCCAGGACACGGGCGGGTACGCGGTCGGCGCCACGTACGTGAGCAAGGAGAAGGCGCCGGCCATGCGCGCCGCCACGGGCTCCGGGTCCACGTCACCGGCGATGGCGAGCACGGCGGGCCCATGGAGCACCCGCGTGGCGTGCCAGGCGCGCAACGCGTCGGGGGTGATGGCGCTCACCGAGTGCGCGTGGCCGAGCACGCTCCGACCGTACGCATGTCCGGCCCACGCCGCATCGAAGGCGAGGCGCACCGGCCACCCGAGCATGTCGTCGCGCATCGCCACCAACTCGGCGAGGTGCGCCGTGCGTTCGGCATCCACCGAGCCCGGCGCGAAGGCCGGAGTGGTGACGACCTCGGCGAGCAGCGCCATCGCGTCATCGAGGCGGGCGTGCGGAACGGAGAGGACCCACCCGGCCGCGTCCGGGGTGACGCTCGGACTGATCGAGCCACCCAGTTCCTCGGCGGTACGCGCCACGGCATCGGCGTCGCGACGCTCGCTGCCGCGCACGACGGCACGCGTCATGAGGGCGGTGATGCCGGCATTGTCGTCCGTCTCGTCGAGGGCGCCGCCCAGCGTGTACACGCCGAGATTGACCATCGGGGCGCCGACGCGACGGCGCACGAGCACCGGCAGCGCACGCGGCCCGTCGAAGACCGCCACACCGGCCGTGGTGGGGCGTGCGGTCACGCGGGCGGGGCGCGCGGGCGCGAGCGGCACGTCGTCGATGGATGGAAGCGGTGCGCGCTCGCGCGCGGCTTCGTCGAGGACGGTGCGCGCGCGCGCGGTGTCGATGGCCAGCGGCGCCACCGACGCCGGACGGTACACCACGATGCCGGCCTGATCGGGATCGGTGGCACGACGGATGGCGCGCGTGACGTCGGCGGCGGTGACCGCCATCAACGCGGCGTGGTACGCGTCGCCCTGCTGGAAGCCGCCGAGCGATTCCCATTCGGCCAGGTGCATCGCCTGGCCGTCCATGGACTCGAGGCGACGCAGCCAGCGCGCGTCGTGCAATCGCTGGGCCCGCAGCACCTCGCGCTGCGTGACCCCGTGGTCGCGGAGCGCGATCACCTCGGCCCAGGTGGCCCTGACGGCGTCCCCGAGCCGGTCGCCCGGCCCCTCGAGGCTGACGATGAACAGGCCGAGCGCATCGGGGGTGTAGTGGTAGCTGCCCACGCCGCTCGCGAGGCCGGCGTCGCGCACCGCGCGATAGAGGCGCGACCCGCGACCGCCGGCGAGGATGGTGGCGGCGAGGTCGAGCGCCGGCGCATCGGGATCGTGCACGCCGCAGGCGCGCCAGCCGAGTGCGGCATGTCCCTGCGCGATGTCACCCTCGAGTTCGCGCCAGCGGAAGCCGGGTAGCGTGGCTTCGGCGGGCCCGCGGTCGCGCACCGCCGTGCCACCCGGGAGCGCGCCCCACCGGCGGGCCACCTGCGCGGCGACGGCGTCCGGGTCGACATCGCCCACGATCGAGAGGATGGTGTTGGCGGGCGTGTACCAGGTGCGATAGAAGGCGTCCACCATGGCGCGCGTGAAGGTGCGAAGCCCCTCCTCGCGCCCGATGCGCCAGCGCCGGATGCGGTGCCGGTCGTGCAACAACTCGTAGAGGGTCTCGGTGGTGACGGCGCCGGGGTGGTCGGCCTTCCGTTTGGCCTCCTGGATGATGACCTCCAGCTCGCGGGCGAGCTCGTCGGCGTCGATCACGGAGTGCGCGTAGGCATCGAACTGGATGTCGAGCCCCGTCTCGAGCCCGCCGGCGGGCAGCACGGTGTAGTAGGCCGTGTGCTCGTAGATGGTGCCCGCGTTCAGGATGCCGCCCGCCGCCTTGGTGGCCTTGGCGATGTCGCCGGGGCCGAGGCGCGGCGTCCCCTTGAAGTACATGTGTTCGAGGACGTGGGCGATGCCCACGACGTCGTCGGCCTCGTCGAAGTAGCCGGCGTTCACCCAGGTGACGATGCCGACAACCGGCGCCGCGGTGTCGCGACGCACGAGCAGGGTGAGGCCATTGTCGAACCGGGTCCGCCGGACGTCCTGGGACGCCGTCCCGGCCCGCGCGCCGGTCGGTGCGGCGTGCGTCATCCGCGCGCGCGATGGCGCACGGCGCGCGCGTCGGTCACTTCACGATGCGGAGGAGCCCCGCGTTGGCGCTGCCCCGGATGAAGCTCTCGTAGTCGGTACTCGAGATCTTCACCCCCGTGAGGGAGTGGTGCCGCCGGGCCTCGGTCTGCATGAACTCGTGCAGCGATCGCCCGGTGAAGGCGGCATTCGCGTCGCGCAACTGCCGCACGATCTCCTCCCACGAGCCGCTGAAGGCGAGGCCGTCGCGGGTGGCCACTTCGTGGCCGGCGACCGGATGCGCCTGCTTGTCCACGAGGTCGCCGAGCAGCGCCCCGAACAGCTCGAGCTGGCCACGCTGCTCGCGCTCGATCTCGTCGGCGAACCGCTGCTCGATCTCGTCGAGCATCTCGCCGATGTCGTCGGGCTCCCCGGCCAACTCGGCGAGCCGGTCCTGCCAGGGGCCGAGGTCCTTGTCGGTCTCCTTGAGGCGGTAGATGGACTGCTTGAGCTCCATCAGGCGCCAGATGCCGAGTTCGTCCCAGTGGTCATCGGGCACGGTCCGATCGAGATGATACAGCGCGGCTTCGTACTCGCCCTTGTCGTAGAGCAGGTTGGCGAGATAGATGCGGGCCTCGGCATGATCCGAGTCGAGCTGGAGGGCCCGGCGCAGCGTCGCGACGGACGCCTCGTCGTCGCCCATGCGATGCTGCGTGTAGCCCACCAGCGCCACCGCCTCGGCGTTCTCGGGCGACTGCTGGACGGCGATGTCGAAGAACTCCCGCGCCTCTTCGGCCAACCCGTGGCGGAAGAGGGCCCGACCGATCTGCAGCATCAGGTTGAGGTCGTCCTGGAACCCGAGGTCGAGCGTCTTCCGGAAGGAGGCGTTGGCGAGGTCGGGCTGGCCGAAATGGAGCATCGTCTCGCCGAACCCGGCGAGCGCATCCTCGTGCTCGCTGTCGAGCGCGATCGCCTCATCGAAGGAACGCCGCGCCCAGGCGAACTCCTCGCGGGCGAGGCGGGCATATCCCACCCCGATATGGAGCTCGACGGCCGCCGGG
>JANLSF010000801.1:0-2871 GCA_031362285.1 Gemmatimonadota bacterium
GACGATGAAGGGGGGAAAGGAAACGGCCATGGGGGAGCGGACAACGACCGTCCCCCTGCCGCCGCCGACACGGCGCACGGGGGCCCGCGGAGGCGCGCCGTCGCTCGGCCCCAAAGAACAGCTGCACGCCGGCGGCGATGACGCCGAAGATCGCAATCGTCGGCCAGCGTGCACCCGGGTCGAACAGCGCGTTCGCCAGCAGCATGACGGTGCTGATCACGAACAGGGCCGGCACGACCGGACCGCCGGGCGCGCGGAAGGGCGGCTTGTAGCCGGGCCGCCGCCGCAGGCGGTAGACGGATGCGACCGCGAGCGCGTAGAACGGAATTAATGCTGTCACGAAAGTGTCGGCTAACTGCTCAAACGTGCCGACCAGCACGAAGGCGATCCCGACGCCACCGGTCAGCACGATCGCGATCCACGGCGTCTGGAACCGCGGATGGACGGCGGCCACCTGGCGGAACAGCAAGCCGTCGTCCGCCATCGCGAAGAACACGCGCGGCGACGTCAACAGCGTCCCGTTCAGCGTGCCGAACGTCGACAGCACGACCGTGATCCCCACGAACACCACCCCCGGCTGCCCGAGGAGGCGCTCGGCCACCGTCGCGGCCACGAGGCGCGAGCCGCGAATCTCGTCGACGGTGAGCACCGACAGGTACGCGATGTTGGCCAGCAGGTAGATCCCCAGCACGAGGCAGGTGCCCACGATCAGGGCGCGCGGCAGGGTGCGTTGCGGGTCCTTCACTTCCCCGCTCATGAAGCTCAGGTCCGCCCACCCGTCAAACGCCCACAGCACCGACACGAGCGCCAGGCCGAACGGGGCGACCGAGAGGCTGCCGGGGGGGAAGAACGGCGTGAAGTGTCCTCCCGACTGCGGCAGCCCGATCGCGATCGCCAGCAGGGCGATGAACAGGAGGCCGCCGAACTTGGCGATCACCGTGGCGCTCGTCACGCGCGAGCCCCACTCCACGCCCACCACGTTCACGAGCGTCGTCACGGCAATCGCGCCCGCCGCCACATAGTGCACCCGCGTGTCCCATGGGGCGTGCGCCGGGTCCACCCCCGTGGCGCGCAGCGCGTACTCGGCAAAGGTGGTGGAGATCGCGCCCAGCGACGCGGCCCGGATGATCGAGAGCTCGGCCCAGCCGAACAGGAAGGCCCAGATGCGCCCCCAGACCTCGCGCAGGTAGACGTACACCCCGCCGGTTTCGCTCGGGTACACGCTGGCCACCTCGGCCAGGGAGAGCGCGCCGCACATCGCGAAGATGCCGCCGGCCGACCAGACGAGGATCAGCGGAAAGGGGCCCGGCAGCTTCTCGGCGACTCCCGCCGGCGAGCGGAAGATGCCGGAGCCGATGATCTGGCCGACCACCACGGCGGACGCGGCCCAGAGGCCGAGGTGGCGCTTGAGTACCCGCGGTTCCCCTGTCATAAGAGGCGAATGGTAGGTCGGGGAGCGTCCCTCCGCCACAGCAGCGGCCCGGCCGGGACGATTGTAGCCCCTGCGCCCCCCGTACACATTTCAACCGTTGCGACCGGGCGCACCTCGCCCGGTTGCCCCTTCCCAAGTCCATTTCCCGTGCGCCTGCCTTCCGGCGCGACCGGCGCGCTCTTCTGGATCTGCGCCGCCGCCGCCCTCGTGTCCCAACTGGCTCTGCTCCGCTCGGCCCTCGCACCTCCGGCCGAAGCCCCGGCCGAGCGCGCCGTTCACGCGCGGTCGTCGCGATGGGCCGAGCTCGGGTGGGCGGTGCTGCCGGCGCTCGTGCTCGCCGCGACCTTCGTCTGGGCGTGGCGTCTCGTCGCCGGTGCCCCCATGGGGACGCCGTGAGCGCCGCCACGGTGGAGACGGCCCGTCCGGTCGCGGTCTGGCGCGTCCTGCTGGAGCTCACCAAGCCGCGCATCATCTCGCTGCTGCTCGTGACGACGGCGGCCCCGATGTACGTGGCCGGCACGCCGTCCTGGACGCTGGTGGCGATCGTGATGGTGGGCGGCTACCTGATGGCGGGTGGCGCGAACGCGGTGAACATGTACCTCGACCGCGACATCGACGACCACATGGCCCGCACGCGCTTGCGGCCGATTCCCTCGGGCCGGATGGCGGCGCCCGCCGTGCTCGCGTTCGGCGTGGCCTGCGCCACGGCGGCGACCTGGCTGCTCGCGGCGTTCGTGAACGTGCTGACGGCGGCGCTCGCGCTCGGCGGCTTCTACTGCTACGTGTTCGTCTACACACGGTGGCTCAAGCGGGCGTCGCCGCAGAACATCGTGATCGGCGGCGCGGCGGGTGCCTTCCCGCCCCTCGTGGGATGGGCGGCCGTCACCGGCTCGCTCGACCTCATGGGCGTGCTGCTCTTCCTGATCGTCTTCTATTGGACGCCGCCGCACTTCTGGGCGCTCGCCCTGCTCAAGCAGCGCGACTACCACTCGGCCGGTGTCCCCATGGCGCCGCTCGTCTGGGGGGAGCGCGAGACGATCGCGCAGATGCGCTGGTACACGATCCTCCTGCTCGCGCTGTCGCTTCTGCCGGTGGCGATGGGGCGCCTCGGGCTCCTGTACGGCGTGTCGGCGTTGCTGCTCGGCGGCTGGCTCCTGATCGGCGTCTCGCGCATCCGGGCCGATGCCGACTGGGCGAAGCCGGCGTGGAGCGTCTACAAGTATTCGCTGCTCTACCTCGCGCTGCTGTTCGTGGCGATGGCGATCGACGCCCGGCTGGGCGCCTAGCCCTCGACCGCGCGCCGGCGCCGCCCGGCGCTCAGGCCGCGGACCGTCGCGTCGCCATGAGGTACACGCCGGCGCCAAGCACGAGCAGCGCGGTGCCGAACAGGGAGGTCCGGAGCGAGCTCACGTACGCGCTCACCACCCCGACCGCGGCGG
>JANLSF010000816.1:0-5624 GCA_031362285.1 Gemmatimonadota bacterium
GATCCCGCCGGCAGTGGACCCGTAGAGCAGGTGCCCGGTGGGCAGGTAGAACGCCTCGGTGGCCTGCTCGACCACCGCGAACGCCGTGTCGGCGGCGATGTCGAAGTAGACGAGGTTCGAACCGCGCCGATTGTCCACGTACAGCACGCCGCGGCCGTCTGGCGTCAGCCGCGGCTGCTCGGCCCCAGGCGCATTCTTGAGCAGTCGCAGCACGCCGTCGCGCGAGACGAGGCCGACGTGCGCGCCGGTCTCGAACACGATGCTCCCATCCTCTCCCCAGTTCACCCGTCCGGCACGGACGGAGTCGCCAGAAATCACGGGCAGCGGCGCCCCACCCGCCACGGGGACCTTCCGCAACTGGCCGTTCAACCCGTACACGATCCATTCTCCATCGGGGGAGAACGACGGGGACTCGGCGCCCCGGGTGCCGGCCAATACCCGGTACTCCCGCTGTCCGGCGTCGCGCAGGACGATCCCTTCATCGTTGGCGAAGGCGAACCTCGCGCCATCGCCGGAGACGGCGAATCGGCCGAGGTCGGGCCGCGCGTTCGGTACGTCGAGCATGAGCTGGACCACGGGCTCGGCCGCAGACGGCGCGCCTCGTTGCCATGCCCACGCCGCCAGCGCCAGGCTCGCAATCGCCACCGCCCCGGCACCGATCACCGCCATCCGCGCCGAGCGTGGCAGGGTGGAGCCGGTGGTCGCGCTCGCGTGCGTGGCCGAGGTGAGCGCTCCACTCGTGGATCGCGCGTCCTGCAGCGCGTCGGCGAATGCCTTGGCGCTCTCGAACCGATCAGCGGGCAGCTTGGCCAGCGCCGTCATCACCGCGCCCTCCACGCCACTCGACACCGTGTCGCGCGTCGTACGAATGGGCGCCGGCCGGTCGGTGAGCACCTTGGCGACGATCGCCTGCACCGTGCTCCCCGTGAACGGCGGGTCGCCGGTCAGCATCTCGTACGTCACCGCCCCCAGCGCGTACACGTCGGTGCGGGCGTCCACCGCGCGCTCCCCCATGGCCTGCTCGGGACTCATGTACTGCGGCGTGCCGAGCGAGAGCCCCGTCTGCGTCATGCGCTGCCCGCCCGCCGACTGCACCGCGAGCGCGATGCCGAAGTCGGCCACCAGCGCGTGCCCACCCTGCAGCAGGATGTTCTCCGGCTTGATGTCGCGGTGGATCACGCCGCGCCCATGCGCATACGCGAGCGCGTCGGCCACCTCGCGCGCGATCAGCAGCGCTTCCGGAATGGGCAACTGCCGCACCCGCGTGAGCCGCGTGCGCAGCGTCTCGCCGTCCACGAACGGCATGACGTAGAACAGGAAGCCGCCCGCCGCGCCCGAGTCGTGCAGCGGCAGGATGTGCGGATGCTGCAGGTTGGCGGTGGTGCGGATCTCGGCCAGGAACCGCTCGGCGCCCAACGCGGCGGCCAAGTCCGGGTGCAGCACCTTGATCGCCACCTCGCGGTCGTGCTTCAAGTCGCGCGCGAGGTACACGGTGGCCATGCCGCCGGCGCCCAGCTCGCGCTCGAGGCGATAGCGGTCGGCGAGGGCGGCGGAGAGTCCGCGTGCAACGTCGCTCATGCGCGACCACCCGCTGAGGCGAGCGCGATCACGATTCCGCCACGATGACCGCCGTTCGCTCTGGCTGCCGCGCGAGCACCGCAAAGGCGAGGAAGTAACGGCTCAACCTTGCGGCCGTGCCCTCGGGCGCGCCTCCGCCCACCACCACCGAACAGAACTGTTCCCGCGTCCGGAGAATCTCGCGACGTCTCCGGCCACGCCACCGGTCGTCGGCCACCGTGAGGTCGAAGAGCTCCAGTGCCCGATCGAGCGCGCCGGAGAGTCGCGCGGGATTCGCCGCAGCGTGCGCGCGGAGCGCCCGCTCGACCTCGCTGCCGACGTTGGCCATCTGCTCGGCCAGCGTATACCCCGCCCATCGTGCAGCCGCGTCGCGGTGGAGCGGTGGCGTCATGCGTCCGTCACCCACGTCGCGACGATCCGCCGGATCTCGGCGCGCACGCGCGCGTCCTCGACATCGCGACTCCGGTTGCCCGCCGCCGGCCGCACGTTGATCATCGAGTCGAACTCGATCCACCCCTCCCCGCGTTCGGCCTGATACAGGTTGATCCCCCAGAGGTCGCCCTGGACGGCGCCATCCTCGATGAGGGCCTCCTCCTCGTCGGCGTGCATGTCACCGCCCACGGCCATCACGCCGCGGCGCACGTCCACGACGGCCTTCACCATGTCGCCGAACTGGCCGTCGGCGATGGCGGCCAGCGCCGCGCGCGTGAGCGGGGCGCGCACGAGGCGCACGCGATCAGCGGCCATCGCCCTCTCCAGGTTCACCGCCGCAGCGCCGCCGGACGCGCCGGGTGCCCGGCGCCCGCTCCGGGCGCGCGTTCGAGTTGCGGAATGGGGCCATCGGCATCGCGCTGGCGGTCATCGCGTCAGCACCGTCGCGAGCAGCGCCCCGCCCTTCGGGTCCTTCCGCAGGCTGTCATAGCGCGCGCATCCCACGAACCCTGGCGTCCATGGGTCGTGCAGCGCGATGGCGCGCTCGAGCACCTCGAAGGCGGAGGCGCGATCGCCGATCTCGAACAGCGCCGTCGCCACGCTGCCCAAGGCGGGCAGCTTGCCACCACTCACCGCGCGCAGTCGCTCAGCCACGGCCCGTGCACCCTGGGTGTCCCCCGCGCGCGCCAACGCATACGCGAGGAAGCCGTGATACTCCGTGGCCGGCGACGGCGGGAGCAGCGCGACGCGCCGCTGCATGATCGCCGCCCCTTCCTTGGCGCGGCCGAGGCCCACCAGCGCCTCCGCCTTGGCCAACCACGCGAGGGCGAAGGTCGAGTCGAGTCCCACCACGATACTGGCCACGGAGTCGGCCGCGGAATGATTGCGCTGGTACAGGTATACCTGCGCGTCCCAGGCGCGCACCACGAGCGACGCCGGCTCCAGCGCCTGCGCGCGCGCCACCAGCCGGTGCCCCTCGGCGAACTTCCCGCGCCACGCCGCGTGCAGTCCCTGCCAGCCCCATGCGGTGGCCAAGGTCGAGTCGAGGGCCAGCGCGTGCGCCAGCGCGCGGTCCGCCTCGTCCAGCCGCCCCTGCGCCCCTCGCACCCACCCGATCGCGGCGTACGCCTCGGCGATCGTCGAGTCCATCGCGATCGCGCGCTCCGACGCCGCCATGGCCCTCGCGTAGCGCTGGTCGGTGTCGTCGAGGATGTAGTTGCCCGAGATGGCGTAGGCCATCGCCAGCAGCGCCTGCCCGCGCGCAAACTTCGGGTCGCGCCTCGCCACCCCCTCGAGAATCGCGATGGCCTGGGTCAGGCTCTCCGCGCTGCGCCGGTTGAACAGCACCTGCGCCTGCAGGAAGCCGGCGTAGGCCTCGGGATCGGTGGTCTCGGTACGCGCCGATGCGACACCGGGCGATGGATCGCGGGCCGCGAACGCGGCGCTCGCCGGCCCCAGCGCGCTGCCGAGCCGCGTCGCCACCGCTCGCGCGATCTCGTCCTGCACGGCGAACACGTTCGCGATCGGCCGGTCGTACCTCTCCGTCCACTGCACCGCGCCGTCGGCCGCGGACAGCAGCGATACGTTGATGCGGATCTGCCCCGACGCCCGCTGCACGGTGCCAGTGAGCATCGAGCTGACGCCGAGCTCCTTGGCCACGGCGCGCTCGTCGAGTCCCTTGGCGAGCAGCGCCGCCGCGCTGGTGCGCCCGATGACCCGCACACCGCTCTTCGAGAGGGCACGCGTCATCTCTTCGGCCAACCCGATGCCGAAATAGTCGTCGGACTTGTCGCCGCTCAGGTTGGCCAGGGGCAGCACGGCCACGGAGCGAACCTCCGGCGCCTCAGCAGGCTTGGGAGCAGCCGGAGCGCGACCGCGCATGAGCGCGACCGACGCGACGCCGATCAATACCATGCCACCGAAGACGAGCATCGGTCCACGACGCGCGGCGCCGCCCGCGCGCGCATCCCCGGCGGCATTCGCGCCCGCGCGCGCGGCGCTGCCGAGCGCCGGACTCCCCGCCCCCATGCTCGGCCGCTCCCCCGGCGTGAACACCGCGTCGAGGTCGCGCAGCACCTCGTCGGCATTCGCGGGGCGCGCGGCCGGCTCCTTCTCCAGGCAGCGCATGACCAGTCGCGCCAGCGGCGCCGGCGCATCGGCGCGGCGCTCCCCCACCGCGCGCGGCGCCTCGGAGAGATGCGCCGCCAACACGCGCTGCGCGCTGTCGCGCACGAAGGGCGGCTCCCCCGCAAGCAACTCGTAGGCCATGCACCCCCACGAGTACAGGTCAGCGCGCGGGCCCACGTCCGGGTCGCCGGCGATCTGCTCGGGCGGCATGTACGACGGCGTGCCGATGGAGGTGCCCGCCTGCGTGAGCGTCGCACCGCCCCCCATGGTCCGCGCCGCCGACACCGCCTTGGCGATGCCGAAGTCGGTGACCACCGCCGCGCCGTGCGAGAGCAGCACGTTGTCGGGCTTGATGTCGCGGTGCACGACGCCGCGCGCGTGCGCGTACGAGAGGGCGCGGGCGACGTCGCGCAGGATGCTCACGCACTCCGGCACGCTGAGCGGCGGCGCCTGGCGCAGCCGCGCCCGCAGCGACTCCCCCTGCACGAACGGCATGGTGAAGTACGGCACGCCGTCGGCACTGCCGGCCGCGAGCAGGGGCACGATGTTCGCCTGCTGCAGCGACGCGGCCAACTGGATCTCGCGGCTGAACCGGTCGAGGCTGACGCCGGCGGCGACGTCGTCGGGGAGCACCTTGACCACGACTTCACGGTTGAGGCCGACCTCGCGCGCGAGGAAGACGCGCGACATCCCCCCGCCGCCGAGCTCACGCTCGATCGTGTAGGCGCCGCCAAGGGCGGCCTGAACGCGGGCGCGATGGTCGTCGGTCACCGCATCTCATTATGGATGGTCACGAATCGAGCGCCCCGGGGGTGAAGGACGAATAATGCACCGGCGGCGACGACCCTGCAACCCGTTGATTTGCAATATGTTAGGCATGCGATAGCACGTCCTCCGGTTCTCACTCTGAATGCGCTCCTCGCGCTGCGCGGGCCCCGTGTTCACGACGCCCGGGAACTGGCTGTCCCACAGACGCCTGCCTACCTTCACAGGAATTGACCTGATCGCGGCCCGGTTTCGGGGGTCGCCCTCACGCATGGGAGACCTGGACGATGCGGACCACCGACCGACGGCATGATTGGCTGCGCTCGCGCAGCGGACGCACCCGGCTGGCGCAGTTGCTCGGACTCGCTGGTGTCGCGTTGGTGGGGGTGACCGCGGCGCGACACACGCAACCGCTCGTCGCGCAGGACACCGACCCCACGTTCACGGCCGACGTCGCCCCCATCATCTACAAGAACTGCGCCTCGTGCCATCATCCGGGCGGCCTCGGGCCGTTCACGCTGATGGAGTACGACAGCGTGAAGAAGCGCGTCGGGGACATCGAGGATGCGGTGCGTGACGGCGTGATGCCGCCCTGGCACGCCGAGGGACCGCGCGGGAAGTTCAGCAACGACCGCCGTCTCCCTGACCTCGACAAGCAGACGCTGCTGCGGTGGATCGCCTCGGGCGCGAAGCAGGGCGACATGCGGGCCATGCCGCCCAAG
>JANLSF010000856.1:0-3024 GCA_031362285.1 Gemmatimonadota bacterium
GCACCACCGGCACCGGGTTCCGCTCGAGGATCTTCATGATGCCGGGGCGGAACGGCTGCAGCGCGCCATCCTTCGTGATGGCCCCTTCGGGGAAGATGCCGAGCAGGTCGCCGTCGGCGAGCACGCGCGCCGCTTCGGCAAAGGCGGCCTCGTAGGTGGCCGGGTCGTCCTTGTGGGACGCCACGGGGATGGCCTTCGCGAGGCGGAACAGCGTGCCGAGCACGGGCACCTTGAAGATCTGGTGGTCCATGAGGAAGCGGATGGGGCGCGGGCTCGCCGCCATGAGCAGCACGGCGTCCACGAAGCTCACGTGGTTGCAGGCGACAATGGCGGCGCCCGTGGTGGGAAGGTTGTCGTCGCCGCTCACGCGGAACCGGTAGATCACGCGCGAGAGGATGAACGCCACGAACCGCAGCAGGTACTCGGGAACGAGCAGGAAGATGTAGGTGGCCACCACGGCATTGAGCAGTGCCGTGAAGAGGAACAGCTCCGGCACCGTGAACCCGGCCTTGAGCAGCAGCCCGGCGATCACCGAACTGGCGATCATGAACAGGGCGTTGAGGATGTTGTTGGCGGCGATCACGCGCGCACGGTGCGTGGGCTGCGCGCGCAACTGGATGAGCGCGTACATGGGCACGCTGAACAGTCCCGCCGAGAGCGACAGGAGCCCCAGGTCGAGCATCACGCGCCAGGCGGCCCACGTCTTCACGAACTCGGCCACGCCCACGAGCGTCCCCATCGGCACCATCCCCACCGTGCCGTTGGCCGCCCAGAACAGGTCGGCCGCGAAGACGGTCATGCCGATGGCGCCCAGCGGCACGAGCCCGATCTCCACGTGCGCGCGCGACAGCGTCTCGCAGAGCAACGAGCCGGTGCCGATCCCCACCGAGAAGACCACGAGCAGCAGCGACGCCACCTGCTCGTTGCCGTGCAGCACGTCCTTGGCGAACGCCGGGAACTGCGAGAGGAACACCGCGCCGAAGAACCACATCCACGAGATGCCGAGCAGCGACCGGAACACCACGATGTTGGTGCGGGCCAGCGCGAGATTGCGAAGCGTCTCGGTGACGGGGTTCCAGTTGATGACGAGCGCCGCGTCGGTGGCCGTGGCGCGTGGCACGAGCTGCGCCGTCCCCCGGCCGAGCACGGCGAGGAGCACGCAACTGATGCCCGCGAGCATGGCGCCGTTCCCGGGCACCGCAATGAGCAGGCCGCCGGCCACGTTGCCGAGCAGGATGGCCACGAAGGTGCCCATCTCCACCATCCCGTTGCCCCCGGTGAGCTCGCGTTCATCGAGGTGCTGCGGCAGGTAGGCGTACTTCACGGGGCCGAACAGGGTGGAGTGCAGCCCCATGAGCCCCACGCACGCGAGGAGCACGGGGACGCTCGGGCCCAGGAAGCCGTACAGGGCGAGCGCCATGATCCCCACCTCGAGCCACTTCACGAAGCGGATGATCGTCGCCTTGTCGTACTTGTCGGCGAGCTGCCCGCTGGTGGCGGAGAAGACGAGGAAGGGGAAGATGAACAGCGCGCCGATCACGAGCCCCGCCATCTCGGCCGGCAACCAGCTCACCGAGAGCTGGTAGGTGACCATGACGGTGAAGGCGAACTTGAGCAGGTTGTCGTTCGCCGCCCCGAGGAACTGCGTCCAGAAGAACGGGGCGAAGCGGCGCTGGCGCAGCAGCGCGAACTGGTTGGATGCGGCCACTACTTGCCCATGATCAGGCGCTCGAACCGCGCATTGCCGCGCAGTGGCCGGAACACCGGCTCGATGCGCAGCCAAGCCGGCGTGAGTTCGCTGTAGTACGCGGTCATGAGCGGCTCCATGAGGTCGAGGGCCTGCGCGTGCGCGCCGGCCTGGATGAGCACGCGGGCCGTCTGGTAGCGCACATACGCGCCATTGGTGTTGTCGAGCCCGGCTTCGCGCGTCTTGAGCGACTTGAGCGCCATCTCGGCCGCCTCGGCCTTCTTGCCGGCGAGAGCCAGCGACCGGCCGAGGAGCTCGTAGATCTGCGCGTCCTCCGGATACTCCGCCAACTGCGCGCGGGCAATCTGCACGGCGGTGTCGCCGTAGGCGCGGCCGCGGGCGCTGTCGCCCAGCAGCACCCACTGGCGTCCCAGCTTGAGCGCCCACTGCTGCCGGTTGTTGAAGAAGTTGGCCGGCGTGAGCGTGGTCAGGCGCTGCTGCAGGGAAAGCGGCAGCACCCACATCATCTCCTGGTAGAGCGCGTAGTAGGCGATGAAGTCGTTCGTGTCCACTTTCTGCAGGGTCTCGCGGATGACGCGCGACGTGGTGACCGTGTCGCCCGTGGCCAGCAGGTTGATGACCCGCGCCTGCGAGGCGCTGATGTTGTCCGGCGAAAGGGTCAGGACGCGCGCGAGGATCGTGTCGGCCTCGGCGTAGTGCCGCGTGCCGTGCAGGACACGCGCGTACCGCGCGAGGACCGTGGGATTGCGCGGGTCGAGCTGCGTGGCGCGCTTGGCATGCTGGATGCCGGCGTCCCACCGCGCGAGGGTGACGTCCACGTTGGCGAGATCCACGAACACGTCGGCATTGCTCGGGAACTCCCGCGTCAGGGAGTCGAGCATGACCCCCGCCTTGGGAACGTCCTTGTTCACCGTGCGCTCGAACAGCGCCTGCACGCGGCGCGTGAGCACCCCCCGGGGGGCGAACTTCACGGCGCGGGCCACCGCGTCGCGGGCGCGTTCCCCTTCGTCGCGCGAGTACGTGACGCTGAAGTTCTGGGTGTGGATCCAGGCTTTGCGGGCCCAGGCGTCGGCATAGGTGGAATCGAGCGCGACGGCCTTCTCGTAGTGATCGAGCCCGTTCTTGTACGCGAGGCGGTCGTTGCGCCCCATGTTTTCGGTTGCGGCCTCGCCGAGCAGGAACTCCTTGTACGCCGGCACGTCGTCGGTGGGGCGCGCGACGAGTTGCTCGCGCGCCGCCGCACCGAGCGCGACGTTCAGCTTCTCGACCACGTTCGACGCGATCGCCGACTGCATCTTGAGCACGACCTTGAGCTC
>JANLSF010000859.1:0-7998 GCA_031362285.1 Gemmatimonadota bacterium
GGTGGCCGCGAGTTCCTGCCAGAGGCGAACGGCCTCGTCCCATTGCCCCTGCCGCGCGTGCAGGAGGGCGATGAAGAAGCGCGCGCCGGGATCACCCTCGCGGAGGTCGAGGACGCGGCGGAACTCGCGCACGGCCTCGTCGAGCATGCCGGTCTTGTAGAACGCGACGCCGAGGTTGCGGTGTTCCTCGACGCGGGCCTCGGACACGGCATCGGTCGTGGCGCGGGTCTTCCCCACGCGGTGCAGGAACCCGGCGGTGATGAGGCCGTAGAGCGCCTTGCCGACGTCGAACTCCACGAGCCCGGAGTCCTCGATCAGGTGGGTGACATCGCGGCGGCCGTCGATGAGCGGCAGGAGCATGGTCTGCTCCTCGGTGACCTTGACGGCGCTCTCGCGCAGCTTGTGCCGGTCGACGTCGAAGACGAGGTCGAAGCTGGGCACCTTCTTCTCGATCAGCGACCACTCGTCGACGCGCCGCGCGCCCTCGAGGAGGAGCGACTCGGGATTGATGGAGACGACGAAGTCCTGGTGCTCCGGGAGGACATCCGGCTCGAACGAGAACGTGCCCTGCGTCCACGTGAAGAGGAAGTACACGGCCTCCTCGATCTGCGTGCGGATGTGCGCATGCAGCTGGTCGCGCGAGAGGAGCCCCAGGTCGACGAGGATCTCGCCCAGCCGCTTGTCGCGCTCGCGCGCCTGCTGGTCGACCGCCTGCTCGAGCTGCTCCTGCGTGACGGTGCCCCCCTTCACGAGGAGGTCACCGAGGCGATCGCGCCGGTTGACGATCGACGCGTACGAGATGCGGCCCTTGTCGAAGTAGGTGTAGCCGAAGTTCGACCGATGCGTGACCGACAGGCAGCCGGTCTTCTTTCCCAGCGTCAGCAGCTGGAGCACGTCGGGAAGCGACGCCTCGCGGAGGGAGCCCTTGATCGCCATGTCAGCGCAACTCCTCGATCAGGCGCCCGGCGACGTCCGGCCAGTCCCACACCACCTTCTCCCCGTTGAACAGGAAGGCGTCGACGCCGCCCGAGGGGCGCGGCGGGGCGAGCGACGTGCGGCGCTGCGGCTCGAGCGTCTCCATGGCGAAGCCGACGCTGAGCGCCACGCCCGTCTGCTCGGCGGCGTCGTGCAGGCGGCGCGCCGTGCTGGCGACTTCGCGGGCCGAATCGGCCGGACGTTCCCCGAGGTAGCGCACCAGTTCGGGGTCGGCGGGCGCGTCGTGCTGCGCGAACCAGCGCACGTACAGCGCCTCGCGGAGCACGCGCTCGGGCGGCTGCACGCTGACCACGAGCCCCCCTTCGAAGCGGGAGCGCAGCCGTTCCTCGAGGCCTCCGAGGTCCTTGGGGGCCACGCTGCTGGCGAGGACGATCTGCCGGCCCTGCCCGTGCAGCTCGTTGAAGAGGTTGAAGAATTCCTCCTGCGTCCGCTCCTTGCCGGCGAGGGCATGGACGTCGTCGAGCAGGAGCGCGTCGACGGCGCGATAGCGCGCGCGCCACCGCGCCATCGTGCCGTCCTGCACGGCGGCCACGAGTTCCTCGGCAAAGGTGACGGCGTTCACGCACGCGACGCGGCGCGCGCCGCTGGCGAGGAGGGCGTTGCCGATGGCGTGCAGGAGATGCGTCTTCCCGGTGCCGGTGGGCCCGTGCACCACCAGGGGGGAGTATCGCGCGCCCGGCTCGGCGACCACCGCGTCGGCCGCGCGGACGGCGAGCTGGTTGGATCCGGCCACCTCGAAATTGGCGCGCACGAGGGCCGGATCCGGCGCCGGGGGTGGCGTGTCACCGTCGAGGGCGCGGTCGAGCAGGGCTTCGGCGTCGGCCACCCGCTCCGGGTCCCGGAACACTTCGTGGCCGGCGAGCAGCGGATCGGCGGCGCTCGCCTGCCGCTCCAGCTGGCGCAGGTGATCCACGGCCGAGGCGAAGGTGTCGAGCAGCCCCTGCACGTCGGGCTGGGTCGGCAGCTGCATGGCGCGCTCGAGCACGCCGCTGCGGAACCCCTCGCCCCGCCAGTAGGCGATGGCCTCGGCGACGCGCGACTTCCACGGGTCGACGCTCGCCGCCACCGCGCTGGCGATATCGGACAGGAACGAGGCGTATTCGCTCGACTCGGCGCCGGAGTCCCGCGTGACCGGCTTCTCCCCCTTGCTCCCCACGAGCTCCCAGACGTCCTGCGGCGCCACGTTGCGCCCGGCCAGCTGTTGCTCGGCCACGACGCGGTTGAGCGCGCCCTGCAGCTCGCGCACGTTCGAGAGGTCGAGGCGGGCCAGCGTCTCCATGAGGTCGCCCGGCACCTGCACGTTGCGCTCGGCGCAGGCGGCGCGGAGGATGGCGAGGCGCGTCTCGTAGTCGGGGGCGCCGATGTCGACGATCAGGCCACCGGCGAGGCGGGAGACGAGCCGCTCGTCGACGTCGGCGATCTCCTGCGGCGGGCGATCGCTCGTGAGCACGACCTGCTTGCCCGTGCCCTGGAGCGTGTTGAAGAGGCGCAGCAGTTCGCTCTGCAACTCGCGGCGGCCCGTGAGGAACTGCACGTCGTCGAGGATGAGGACGTCGATCGCCGTCCAGCGACGCCGGAAGGCTTCCATCTCGCCGGCGGAGACGGCGGCGTGGAACTGCTCCACGAAGTCGTCGAACGAGACGTACTCCACCGTCAGCTCGGGATTCAGCTGGCGCGCGTGCGTGCCGACGGCGGCCACGAGGTGCGTCTTGCCGAGCCCGCTGGCGCCGTAGATGAAGAGCGGATTGTAGACCGTGCCCGGTCCCTCGGCCACGGCGCGCGCGGCGGCCACCGCCAGGCGGTTGGCCGCGCCGACGATGTACGTGTCGAACCGGAAGCGCGAGGCGCCCATCAGCTCTTGTCCTGCGTGGCGGAGAGCCGCTTGAGCACGATTTCCGAGATGCCGCGCAGCGTCTCGAAGACCCCTGGCCCGTGCAGGGCATCGGCCTGGAAGTCGGGGACGCCGCGGAAGTTCAGGGCATCCTGCAACTCGGCGACCTCGGCGAGCATCTCCGCGGGCAAGTCGCGCTTGTTGTACTGGAGGACCAGCGGCACCGTGCGCGCGTCCATGCCGTGCTCGGCGAGGTTCACGTGCAGGTCCTGGAGGCTCTCGATGTTCTCGTCGAATTGCCGGGCCTGGCTGTCGGCCACGAAGACCACGCCGTCCGCCCCCTGCAGCACGAGCTTGCGCGTGGCGTGGTAGTAGACCTGCCCCGGCACGGTGTAGAGCTGGAGGCGGGTCGTGAAGCCCGAGATGTTGCCGAGGTCGAGCGGCAGGAAGTCGAAGAACAGGGTACGGTCCGTCTGCGTCGCGAGCGAGACCATGTTGCCCTTCCGCTCGGTCGGCACTTGCGCATAGATGTACTGCAAGTTGGTCGTCTTGCCGGAGCGTCCCGCTCCGTAGTAGACGATCTTGCAGGTGATCTCGCGCGTTGCATAGTTGACGATGGACACGCCGGGGCTCCGTCAGGGTCGGCCGAAGAGGGCCGCAAGGTTGCGGTTGAGTTCGCCTTCGAAGTGCTCGTTGAGCGGCGTCGAGGGGCCATCGGGCTCCGGCGCCACGGCCGCGAGCCGGTGACGCAGCTCCCCGAAGTACAGTTGCACGATCCCGAGCGAGGCGCGATCGTCGAAGGCCGAGAGCAGCAGCAGGAGCCCGCGCCTGGTCTCGACGGGGCCGAGGAAGAGTTGCTTCTTGAGGCCTGCGTAGTGCAGCGCCCCGAACGGCTTGCCGTCGAGCTGCCGGCCGAGTTCGGCGGCCGTGGCGTGGATCGCCGCCGCCAGCGCGCAGGCCGACATCACGTCCATCCGCTTCGCGAAGCCGAACTGACCGAGCGCCTGCCCGCTCGAGTGGAGCAGGAGGGCGCGCTCGACCCGGGCATCCTCCACGAACTGCTGGAGCGGCGCCTCGGCCCACGCTTCGGTGACGGACAGGCCCGTCATCCCAGCGCCCCGGCTTGCAGTCCCTTGAGCATCTCCACGCGCACCAACCCGATGTTCGCGCCAAGCTCCGTGACCGCCACGAGCACGAGGTCGTTCCGGCCGACGGCGCAGATGCGTCCCTGCTGCGCCTCGAGCTGGAGCACCGTCGTGTCGCCGTAGCCAGCCGCCTGCGCGGCCAGCCGGGCGCGGCGATAGAGCGACGCCGAGAGCGCCGCGACGACTTCGCCCTGCATGCCGATGGAGACCTGCGCATCGACCACGAGGCCATCCGCCTCCGACACCACGAGAGCCCCGGTGACGCCGCGCTGCCGGCGCAGGCTCGCGAGCAGGTCGGTGAACGGCGAGGCCCTCACGACGCCCCCCCGAGGAAGTGCGTCGCGCGCGCGAGCGAGCGTTCCAGCATCCGGCGCACGAAGCCGACCGGCGTCGCCTTGCCCGCGCTCACCAGCATCAGCGAATGTTCCGGGGCGGGCGCCATCGCGACGGTCGCCGTCGTGGTCTCGAACAGGATGGAGGTCCATCCGCCCAGTCCCAGGTGACGCATCGCCCGCTCGGCTTCCTCGCTCACGCCGCCGAGTTGAGCGCCGACCTCCTCCGCCACGTCGCGCCCGTCCACCTCGTGCCCGCCGGCGAGCACGAGACCGTGACCGTCGAGCAGCAGCGCCATGCCCTGCTCCGCCCCGAGGATGTCGGTGAAGAGCGAGCGGGCATCGTGCACGACCGGCGCCGGCGCGGCGGCGGCGACCGCCGGCGCGCTCGCGGCCGTCTCGGCGAGCTGCTGGCGCACGTAGGCCAGGGCGCCGTGGTTGCGTTGGTCGCCCGGATCGGCCGTGGCGGCCTGGCCCAGCCAATGCTCGGCCTCGGCCATGCGTCCCTGGTGGAAGCAGACGAAGCCGAGCCCCTTGAGCGCCCCCGGGTGGCCCGGGTGGAAGCGCAGGACGATGCCCCACTCGTCGAACGCCTTCTCGAAGGCGCCCACGTCGGCGTGGATGCGCGCGAGCACGTCGTGCCCGGTGGGGAGGTTGGGATGCCGCTCGAGGCCGCGCGTGGCCACCTTCTCCGCCACGTCGAGGTCGCCCCGCTTGCGCAGCGCCTCGGCCAGCTCGAGGAAGGCGAGGCTCGACGGGTCGCGCGCGAGTTCCTCGCTCAGCCGGGCGATGTCATCCGACATGCGCGTGTTCCTCGATCAGGGTGGTGAGGCGGCGCACGGCCTCGATCATGGTGCGCACGCGTGCGGCGTGCCGGGAGGTCGGCACGTCGAGCAGGTAGCGCTCCCAGCGCTCGATCGCCTCGGCGAAGGCGCCCTGGCGCGCCGCCGCAACGGCGAGTTCGAGCGACACCTCCGGGTTCGCCGGATCCACCTGGGCCGCCCGCCGCAGTTCTTCGGCGGCCTCCTGTGCGCGGCCGAGGCGGGCGAGGGCGCGCCCGGCGGCCAGCCAGCCGCCGACATTGCCGGGGTCGGCGTTGATCGCCTGCCGTGCGGCGGCGAGCGCGGACTCGGGCTGCGCGGCCGCCAGCGCCGCAAGGGCGGCCTGCACGTGCGGCGTGGCGTCGTCGACGGGGAGCATGGCGCGGACGCTCACGCGCGACGGCTCGCGCAGCGTGATGACCCCCACCGACACGAGGCCGTAGGCGATGCGGGCGACGTCGAACTCGCTGCGCGCGACACTCGTGGCGATGACGCGCAGGTCGGCCTGCCCGTCGATCATGGTGAGCATCTCCCACTCGTTGGGCAGGAGGTCGAGTTGCGCCGCGTGCGCGTCGGAGACATCGGCGAGCACGGGGATGACGGCGAGATGCGGCACCTTGTCGGCGATGCGCGACCACTCGTCGATGCGGCGTGCGCCCTCCATGAGCAGCGACTCGGTGCCCACGCGCACGGTGGCCCCGGCCGGGATTTCGCTGACGTCGCGCTCGACGAAGGAGAAGAACCCCTCGCGCCAGGACATCAGCTCGAAGACGACCTCCTCGACCTGCAGCTTGACCTGCCGCTCCAGCTCGCGGGGCGACAGGACGCCGAGCTCGACGAGGATCTCGCCGAACCGCGTGCCGTCGTTCCGCGTCTTCTGGATGAGCAGGGCCCGATCCAGGTCGGCCTCGGTGACCTTGCCCGAGCGGACCAGCATCAGGCCGAGCGGATGCGGGTTGGAGCGGATCGTGGCGTAGATGACCTTGCCGCGATCGAACCAGACGGTGCCCTCGTTGTCGCGCAACTCGGAGGTGACCGTGAGCGTGCCCGTCTTCCGGCTCAGGTCGAGGAGCTGGAAGACGTCGTGGATGCCGAGTTCGCGGAGCGGGCCCTCGATCGCCATGTCAGCGCACCTCGGGGACGGGAGACGGCACGACCGGCGTGGCCACCGGCGTGGGCGTGAGGATGTGCGAGAGGTCGGCCGCGGTGCGCGCCTCGAGGCGGGCCTTCCGGGCCCAGTCACTCGCCGGCTCCAGCTCGTCCACGCGGTGCCAGCACACGATGGCGTCGCGCCAGCGGCTCTGCCGGGCGAGGAGGAGCCCCGTGTAGTACATCGCGCCCACGTGCGACGGGTCGAAGCGGAGGATGCGGGCGAAGCCGGTCGCGGCGTCGCGCACGCGCCCGACATCGAGCAGCGACTCGGCGAGCACGAGGAGCGCCTCGAACTGGTACGGATTGGCGCCGAGCACCGGGATCAGCACCTCGAGGGCCTCGCCCGCGCGGGCGGTGGCGCGGAGCACGCGGGCCAGCTCCAGCTTGGGCTCGGCCCACGTCGGCACGGCGTCGATGGCCGCATGCAGTTCGACCTCGGCCGCCTCGGCCTTGCCGTCGGCCACGAGCAACCGCGCCAGCTCGAGGCGGACCACCCCGAAGCGCGGGTCGATCTCGAGGGCGCGCCGGTACCCCTGCATCGCGGCGCGGGGATCTCCGATGGCGCGCAGGGCGTCGCCGGTGCGCTTGTAGAGGTCGGCGCGGTGCGGGGCGATCGCGCCCGCCGAGGCGAGGGCCTCGAGCGCGGCCGCCGGATCGCCGGCCGCGACGCGCGCATCGGCCGCGAGCACGAAGGCCTCGAGGTCGGCATTCCCCTCGGCCACGATCGCATCGGCGACCTCGCGCGCCGCGTCCCCGCGGCCGAGGGCGAGCAGCGCCCGCGCCTGCCCCACCCGGGCGCGCCGCGCGGTGGGCGCGGCCACGAGGGCCTCGGTGTAGCGCTCCAGCGCCTCGCCGTGGAAGCCGCGCGCGGTGAACATGTCGCCCATCAGCGCGAGCCCCTCCACCGGGTCGGCGCCGCGGGCCATGGCCGCCGTGATCTCGGAGCCGGCGCGCTCGTACTGCCGCAGGGCGAGATACTCCTCGGCCGAGGCGTACGGGCGCGCGGGGGCCGGCTCCGGGGCCACCGGCACGGCGGCCGGCGATGCGAGCGAGCTGAACACCGAGTCGAGGAGCCGCGCGTCGAACGCGAACTCGGCCACCGGCGCCGACGAGCGGCGCTCCCCGCCAAGGTCCGGCACGATCGAGAAGTCGGGATCCTCGTGCATGAGGTCGATCGCCAGCTCGAACTTCTGGGCCACGTAGTACGGGTCGAGCTCGAGCGCGCGCTTGGTCTCGCGCAGCGCGCCCTCGAAGTCGCCGAGGTTGGACAGCGTGAAGCTCAGGTTGTAGTGCGCTTCAGCAGAATCCGGCTTCGCCTGCACCGCGCGCGCGAACGCGTTGCGCGCATCCTCGAAACGCCGGAGGTCGGAGAGCACCAGGCCCACGCCGTTCCACGCCGCGGCGTCCTCTGCCTCGCGCTGGAGCACGTTCCGGTACGCCTCGAGTGCGTGCTGGAAGCGCTTGCCCTTGGCGAGCAGGAGGGCAAGGTTGAGCCGCGCCTTGTTGAACGCGGGCTGCAGCCGCAACGCCTCACCGAATGCCTCGATCGCACCGTCGGTGTCGCCGCAGTGGTACTGCGCCACGCCGAGGTTGTTGTGCGCCAGCGCGTAGGTCGGCTCCACCTTCACGGCACGCCGATAACTGTCCTGCGCCTCGGCGAACAGGCCGTCCTGGTGCAGCGCAACGCCGCGCTCGTTCCACAGCTTCGGACTGATGGGCGC
>JANLSF010000894.1:0-3400 GCA_031362285.1 Gemmatimonadota bacterium
AAGGTGGTCATTCGTGACAACGCGGTCTGGATGTACAAGTGGTGTCCCGAACACGGATCGAAGAAGGTGCTCGTGGCGAGCGATGCCGCCTTCTGGCGGCTGGGGCGCGAGGTGTACCTCAAGCCGCCGGAGATGCCACGGCAGTTCAACACCGAGATGCACTGGGGCTGTCCCTACGACTGCGGGCTGTGCCCCGATCACATGCAGCACTCGTGCCTCACCATCCTCGAGGTGAACGATCACTGCAACCTCACCTGCCCCGTGTGCTACGCCGGGTCGGGGGCGCACCGCAGCGAGCAGAAGGACCTCGCCACCATCGAACGGATGCTCGACGCGATCGTGGCGAACGAGGGGGAGCCGGACGTGGTGCAGATCTCGGGCGGCGAACCGACCATCCATCCCGACTTCTTCGCCATCCTCGACGCCGCCAAGCGGCGCCCGATCCGCCACCTCATGCTCAACACCAACGGCCTGCGGATCGCGCGCGAGCCGGGGTTCGCCGAGCGGCTGGCCGCGTACGCGCCGGGGTTCGAGGTGTATTTGCAGTTCGACTCGTTCGAGCGCGACGCCCTGATGACGCTCCGCGGCGCCGACCTGCGCGCGGTGCGGCAGCAGGCGGTGGACGCGCTCAATCGCGTCGGGCTCTCCACCACGCTCGTCATGACGGTCGCGCGTGGCGTGAACGACGGCGAGATCGGCAAGGTCATCGAGTGGGCGGCGCGGCAGCCGTGCATCCGCGGTGTCACCCTGCAGCCGATGCAGTTCGCCGGCCGCACCGAAGGGTTCGCGCCCGAGCGCGAGCGCCTCACGCTCACCGAAGTACGCCAGGCGATCCTCGACCAGACGACGCTCTTCGAGCCCGCCGACCTGATCCCGGTGCCGTGCAACCCCGACGCGCTGGCCATGGGGTACGCCCTCAAGACCGCCACCGGCATCCAGCCGCTCACGCGCTTCATTCCCGCCGAGGTCTTGCTCGCGGGGGAGCGCAACACGATCGTCTTCGAGCAGGACGCCACGCTCAAGGGGGCGGTGTTCCGCCTCTTTGCCACCAACCTGTCGCCGGAAAGCCAAGCCGAGAGCCTCGCCTCCCTGCTCTGCTGCCTCCCCATCGTGCAGGCGACCGATGGACTGGGCTACGCCAACGTCTTCCGGGTGCTGATCATGGCGTTCATGGATGCCGAGAACTTCGACGTGCGGGCGATGAAGAAGTCGTGCGTGCACCTCGTGCAGCCCGACGGGCGCATCATCCCGTTCGAGGCGTTCAACCTGCTGTACCGCGACGGGAAGCGCGCGGTGCTCGAGCAGCGGCGCGCCGAGGTGGACGTGATGTTCGGGCGTCAGCTGGCGGTGATTCCATGAAGCTCCTGCTGACCATCGGGCTGACCGTGCTCGGCGTCGTCGGGCTGGTCGTGGGCGTCTGCGGCGGGCTCGTGGCGATCAACGCCCTCTTCACGCTGCGCGCGAATGCCGGCGTCCTCCTGATCGCGTTGCCCCTGCTCGTCGCCGGCCTGCTGCTGTATCGCTTCTCGCAGCGTCGCCTGCACGCCATCAACCATCCCGACGGCACGCATGAGTAGCCCCGGTCGCACCTTGTTCACCGGGCTGCTCCTGTTCGTCGGGTTGATCGGCCTCGGCATGTCGCTGTGCGGGGGCTTCTATCTCGTCGGCACGCTGCTCAGCTATCTCTCCCCGGCAAAGGGCGAGGACTATCGGGTCGCCGTGTTCGTCGTCGCGATCCCTGCGGTGCTCATCGGCGGCGGGATGCTCTGGCTGGTACGGCGCAAATGGCGCCAACTGCAAGCGGCCGACGCGCCCCCGCCTTAGCGAACCGGCAGCACGGCGCGGAGCACCCGCACCGCGTTGTCGCGCAGGATCTTCGTGATCTCCGCTGGCGTGAACCCCTCCTTCAGGAGGGCGTCGGTGATGAGGCCGATGCCGCTGGCGTCGAACGGCTCCGTGGTGGCGCCATCCCAGTCGGAGCCCAGCCCCACGTGATCAACTCCTACGAGCGTCGCCACGTGCTGGATGGCCTTGGCCGCGTTGGCCGGCGTGGGATCGCAGATGGCGCCGTCCCAGAAGCCGATGCCGATCATGCCGCCCGTCTTCGCGAGGGCGCGCAGCTGGTCGTCGGTCAGGTTGCGCGGCCCGGGACAGGTGGCCTGCACCCCGCCGTGGCTCACGATCACCGGCTTGGTGGCCATGGCCAGCACGTCGGTGACCACCGTGGGCGACGCGTGCGCCACGTCCACCACCATGCCGAGCTGCTCCATGCGCTGCACCACCTTCCGGCCGAGATCGGTGAGCCCTCCCTTCTCCACGCCGTGGGCGCTGCCGCCCAGGTCGTTGTCGAAGAAGTGCGTGACGCCGGCCGCGCGGAAGCCGTGGGCGAACAGCGTGTCCAGGTTGGCCAACTGCCCGTCGAGCGCGTGCAGCCCCTCGGTGGAGAGGAGGGCGCCCACGCTCGTGTTGCCGCGGCTCCGGATCGCGAGCAGCGAGTCGAGTTGCGCGCGTGTGCGAATCAGGATCAGGCGCCCGCCCGACGCGGCGGCCGCATCGTGCAGCCGCTGCGCCTGGAAGATGGCCCGTTCCACCCGATAGGTGATCGCCTTGGCCGGCCACCGTTGCACCTGGCCGAGCAGCCGGACGTTGTCGGTGCTCGAGTCGTTCCGGACGTAATTGATCCCCTTGGGGGTCTTGGTGACCGTGGAGAAGACGGCGAGGGCGAAGTGCCCTTCCTCGAGGCGCGGGAGGTCCACGTGGCCGTGGTCGGCCCGCTCGAGGATGTCGCGCCCCCACAGCAGGACGTCGTTGTGCAGGTCAATCGCGCCGATCGCCTTGGTGAGCGAGTCGCCGCGGGCGCTGATTCCCCAGGGCGGGTTGCCGGAGCGCTTGTTGAACAGCCGGTCGGCGATGCGGGGGGCGAAGAGATAGCCCGCGACGGCCACCACGATGAGCACGACGGCCAGGCCCTTCAGGACGCGCTTCAGCATGCGGAGTTCCCCGCGAGGTGATGGCTCACAGCCCGATGGCCGTGGCGAAGGTGATCATGGAGCGCCGGCTCACCGGGTCGTACATGATGTCGGTGCGCAGGATGGAGAAGCGGAACCGGATGCCGACCTCGTTGTTCAGCGTGCCGAGGTCGCCGACGCCGGCCGAGCCGATCACGTGGCGCAACGAGAACCGGGGGACCCCCCAGAGCGGATCCTCCCACCGGGTGATGGGGAAGGTGTAGAGCTGCTCCACGAACAGGAGTTGGTCGCCGCGCCGGTCGAGGATGTCGCGCGTGCTCATGGACGTCGGCCCACCCACGCCGTGCAGCCGTTGCCCGGGCGCGGGGCCGTTGGCCGTGATCACCGCGTGCACGTTGGTGCGCCAGTACTGCGAGCCGAACGTCGGGATC
>JANLSF010000924.1:0-3857 GCA_031362285.1 Gemmatimonadota bacterium
CCGTTCCGCCGCTCGGACCTGGTGGGGACCATCCTGGCCCGCCTCAGCGCCGGCGCTCGGCCGGCCTGAAGTGCGGGCGCCACGCAGCCGATACTGACCACAGACGCGTCCTCCGATGCGCGCGTGGGTGAGCGCGCTAACGTTTTTCGGGCGCCAGCGTATTACAGGCTGGAGAGGCTGGAACCTTCGCGAGCTGCGGCGGGTATCAGGCCTTGCAGGACTCCCCAGGGGTGGGGACGCACGGAGGGTGTCGGCAAAACATCGCCGCACCCTCCGTGTGCTGTTCGGGAGTCCCGCCGCGAGCGCGCGACGTCCGTTGGCCACCGCGGGATCGTGGTCCCGCGCCCGCAGGCATCAGCAACCCGGCGCGTGCCCCGGCGGCCGCAACCGTCGCACGAAGCTCAGCCGGTCGTCGAGCGGTGCGTAGAAGTCGCGCACGATCGCGGCGCAGGCGTACCCGTGTCGTTCGTAGAAGCGGCGAGCGCCTGCTGCGTCGGCGCGGCCGGATGCCTCCACCAGCGAGAGCCGACCGCCGTCGGCGCGCATTGCGCCTTCGGCGGCCTGCAGCAACCGGCCACCGGTGCCGCGCCCCTGCTCCGACGGCGCGACGGCGAGCCAGTACAGGTCGCGACAGCCGCGCGTGCGTGGCGTGCGTCCCCAGCAGGCATACCCGGCCAGCGTCCCATCCGCTCGGCGCGCCCCCAGGAACGCATACACGTCCGGGTCCTGCCCGTTGCCGCCACCCGGGGCGAACGCCTCGTCGAACAGCTCCAGCGCGACGCACACCTCGTCGGCCGCGAACTGCCCGGTCTCGAGGAGCAGGGCACGCAGTGCGTCGCGATCCGCCGAGTGCACCGCGCCGATCGTCGCAACGGGCGCGCCCCTCGGCGGGGCGTCCACGCCGTTCACCCTTCCAGGGCGATCGCGTCCACCGCGGCTGTCTCGGGCGGGACCTCGAGTCCTGACAGCCGCTGCGCGTCGGCCCACCGCTCCGGGGCCAGCATCGGCTTCCGCGCGAAGGCCGCGTCGAGCACGCGCGCGATCAGCGCCGTGTAGTTCATCCCCGCCACGCCGGCCATCCGGGCGAGCCCGGCGTCCGCGGCGATGTCGGGATTGGCATTCACCTCGAGCAGCCACGGCCGCCCCACGAGGTCGATGCGCAGGTCGACGCGGCCGTAGCCGTCCCCATCCACCGCGCGCCACGCCGTCCGCGCGATCTTGCGGATCTCGTCGGCGAGCGCCTCCGACAGGTCCGCGGGGCAGCGCGGCACCGTGCCGAGGTACTCCGGCGACTCCGGCGCCCACTTGGCCGAATAGCTGACGATCCGCCAATGGTCGTCGGGCATCGCGTCGAAGTCGATTTCGGCGAGGGGGAGCACGGTGTCGCCCACGATCCCCACGTTCACCTCGCGCCCTTCCACGAACCGCTGCACGATCACCTCGTCCCACAGCGTGTGCATGTCGCGCAGCCGCGCGGCCAGCGCCCGCGGCGTGCGCACCACCGAGCGCTGTTCCACGCCGAGCGAGGCATCCTCGGTGGCCGGCTTGGCAATGGCGGGAAAGCCCACGGCGGGGAGCGGGTCACCGGCGCGCACCAGCGCCCAGGCCGGCACCGGCGCGCCCGCGCCGTTGGCCAGGGTGTTCATCAGGTGCTTGCGCAGGCAGAGCGAGGTCGTGAGCGAACTGGCGCCGGTGTACGGCACCCCGAGCAGCTCGAGCGCCCCGATCACCGGCGACTCCAGTTCGGCGGTGCCGTTGATCCCCTCGCACATGTTGAAGGCGGCGTCGAACCGCCCCTTGCGCACCCGTTCCACCCAGCGCCCCTCGTTGTCCACCGGCACCCGGGTGACCACGTGCCCCAGCTCGACCAGCGACCGCTCGATCGCCTCCACCGAGTCGAGGATAGCCAAGTCGGGGGTGGGCCCGAGGGCCGACATGCCGTCGAACAGGAGGGCGACGCGGAAGCCGGTCTTGCGGGAGGTGGGGCGGATTCTCATGTGCGGGAGTTAGGGAGGGCGACGCCGGTGCGTTCGGCGCCGATGCGGAGGGCGGTGCGGATCAGCTCGTCCCACGGGAGCCCGGCCGTGCGTGCGGCCATGGGGAGGCACGAGTTGTCGGCCGGGTCGGGCAAAATGCCGGGCAGTGGATTGACCTCGATCACGTGCGGAACGCCCTCGTCGTCGAGGCGGAGGTCCACGCGCGCCCAGTCGCGGCAGCCGGTGGCGTGGAAGGCGGCCAAGGAGAGGCGCTCGAGTTCCGTGCGCAGCTTCGCGTCCACGCGGGCCGGGCACTCATACAGGTCGAGCGTCGTCCCATAGCCGTCCCACACCCACTTGGCCTCGAAGCCATAGATCGGGAGGGCGCCTGGGGGGAGCGAGGCGAAGTTCATCCGGATGAGCGGCAGCACGCGCGCGTCGCGCCCGTTGCCGAGCACCGCCGCCGTGAACTCGTGGCCGGCGAGGTAGCGCTCCACGAGTACCGGCTGGCGGTACCGCTCGAGGAGGAAGCGGCTCGTCTCCTCGAGTTCCAGCGGGGTGCGGCAGAAGTTCCGTTCGGTGATGCCCTTCGACGAGCCCTCGTGCACCGGCTTCGCGAAGACGGGGAAGGGCAGCGTCGCGATGGCCACGGCGATGTCGGCGTCCTCCTGCACGAGCACCCACGGGGCCGTCCGCACGCGGCGGGCGCTCAGGGCCTCCTTGGTGCGCGCCTTGTCGAGGCAGAGCGAGAGGGTGAACGGGTCGCTGGCGGTGTACGGCACGCCCACGAACTCGCAGATCGCCGGGATGTGGGCCTCGCGATTCGGCCCGTGCAGTCCCTCGGCGATGTTGAACACGATGTCGGCGCGCGAGGCGCGCAGCCGTTCGGCGAAGTCGCCCACCGCCTCGAGCCGGATCACCTCGCCCAGGGGGCGGAGCGCCTGCTCCACCGCGTCAATCGTGTCGGGGGTGTCCCACTCGGCGAACTCGTCGTCCGCCTCGGGCGCGAGCTCGACGCGCGCCTCGGGGCTGAGCATCCGGCTGTCGTCGTGGGGGACCGCGGCGTCCGCGGTGGCGCCACCATGGGCGCTCGCGAGGGGAAAAGGACGCTGGTTGTACGCGAACCCGATGCGCGTCATGCGATCCCGGTCAGGGGGGACGGACGGCAAGCGTGAACGAACAATGCGTGATCGGCCTCAGTGTATCGGATCGTCGTCGCACCCGCAACAATACGCGCGGCGTGCGATCATGGTAACGACGCGCGCCGTCGATCAGACCTTGTGGTAGCTGATCCGTGCCGCCTCGCGCCGATCCTTGGCCACGTAGGTCTCGAAATCGGAGAAGAAGGCCGGAGCCTCCACCACCAGCACGCGCAGCACGGCCACCGCGCAGCGGCGGATCTCGAGCTCCGCGCCCTCGCTCGATCGCAGCTCGAGCATCGTGCGCCAGGCGCGGGCGTTGCCCGTGATGACGATCTTGGTCTCGGTGGAGTTGGGCAGCACCCCGCGGCCCGCCTCGCGGGCCATCTTCCGGCGATGGACCTTGTCGTCCACCCAGCCGTAGCGCGCCATGAGCTGCTCGACGAGGGCGATGTAGCTGGCCTGCGCCGAGAGGACCTGCGCCTTCCACGCCGCCTCCAGCGCCTCGTCGCCGATGATGGCCGGCGGCACCACGAACTCGGCGGCCGACTCGTCCACGTAGCGCTGCGAGAGCTGCGAGTAGGCAAAGCCGGCGCGATGGCGCACCAGTTCGTGCGTCAGCGAGCGGCTCACCCCCTCGAGGAGGATCGAGTAGGTGGCATGCTCCAGCACCGACCCGTGGCCCTGCTTCTTGATGTTCTCGAGGTAATCGCGCGTGGTGCGCGAGGCGGGGTTCTTCTGG
>JANLSF010000012.1:0-4512 GCA_031362285.1 Gemmatimonadota bacterium
CCCTACGCGCTGGCTGCCCATGTCGCGCGGCGGGCGGTGTGGCAGCGCCGTGGTATTGCCGTCGAGCCTGCCCCCCGGGCCGTCCCCGGCCCGGCCGCCCGCCTGCTCGCAGATGAAGGCGAGCGGGTTGGCCTCGTAGAGGAGGCGCAACTTGCCGCGCGGCGACTTCTTGTTGGCGGGATAGACGAAGATGCCGCCGCCCAGCAGGTTGCGATGGAAGTCGGCCACGAGGGAGCCCACGTAGCGGACGTTCATCGCCGGCCGATCGCCCTCGAGGCCCCGGTAGTGGCGCATGAGCGACTTGACCTCGTCGGTCCAGAGCGACTCGTACGAGTCGTTCACCGACAGGAACTTCCCTCGCTCCGGCATCCGGATGTTCGGGTGCGACAGGAGGAACTCGCCGATCGAGGGGTCGAGGGTGAAGCCATGCGCTCCCTGCCCGGTGGTGTACACGAGCATCGTGCTGGATCCATAGATGACGTACCCGGCGGCCACCTGGCGGCGCCCGGGCTGCAGCAGGTCTTCCATGGTGCCGCGGCGCCCCGGGGAGATCTTGCGGACCACGGAGAAGATCGTGCCCACCGGCACGTTCACGTCGATGTTCGACGACCCATCGAGCGGGTCGAACAGCAGCGCGTAGTTCCCCGTCTTGAACTTCTCGGGGATCGGGATCAGGTCGGGCTCCTCCTCGCTGGCCATGCAGCAGAGGCGGCCGCCATGGTCGAGGGCCTTGATGAAGATCTCGTTGGCGATGACGTCGAGCTTCTGCTGGACCTCACCCTGGACGTTCTCGTGATCGGTGGCGCCGAGGATGTCGGCGATGCCCGCCATGCGGACCTTGTTCGCGATCATCTTCGCCGCGAGCGCGAGGTCGTACAGGATGCCGGAGAGCTCACCCGAGGCTTCGGGGTGGAGGCGCTCCTGCTCGATGATGAAACGCTCGATCGTGACGACCGACGTGGCAGAATGGGAGACCACGGTCAGGAATCCTGCGCGAGGGGTGATCCAGCATGGCCGACGCCCGCGAGGCGACGGGCGGAGAAATCCCGGGCGTCCACTTCAAATCGGTTGGCCCAGTATCCCCGGGTCAGCGATTCCAGAATGTAACGCATCGGGAAGAGCCAGTCGCTAGCCCACTGCTCCACATGTCGCGCCTCGTGGAGCACGAGGTCCGGCGACCACGGCGCGCCCGGCGCGAGGAAGACCGTGCGGCCCAGCGTGATGCCCGAGACCGTGGCGGCGCCCACGCACCAGCCGCCGATGCGGGGCGGGAGCCCGCCACGGCGCCAGCGGATGTCGATCAACTCGGGGTAGCGCTCGGCGAGGTGCGCGGGCAACGGCACGGCGGCGCCCATGACGAACTTCCGCATCGGCGAATGCTAGCGGGCCGCCGGCCGGGTTGCGGGCACCGCGTCGGCGGGCGCGCCGCGGTCCACGCGACGGTCACGGCACCCCCCAACGCTCGGCCCCCGCCTCGACCGAGATCGTGCGCCCATCGGTCCGCACCACCACCGTCCCGGCGCGGTCCGTGCGCAGCACCTGCGCCCCGCTGCGCGCAAGCGCGCTCAGCGTTTCGGGGCTCGGGTGCCCGTACGTGTTGACCCGCCCCACCGAGATGACGGCCACCCGAGGGCGCACCGCGTCGAGCAACGCCGGCGAGCTGCTCGTGCGCGATCCATGGTGCCCCACCTTCAGCACGTCGGCGCGTAGCGCGGTGTCGGCGGTGTGGTCGCGGATCCACTGCTCCTCGCCGCCCTCGGCGTCGCCCGTGAGCAGCATGGAGACGCTGCCCAACGTCACGCGCACCACGACGCTCGCCTCGTTCGCGTCGCGCTGCGCCCTCACCCACGTCGAGTCGGGGGCGACCACCGTGAAGGTCACGCCGTCGATCGTGCGCGCGTCGCCCGGGCGCACGCGATGCCACGCCACGCCGCGCGCCTTGGTCTCCGCGAGCAGGCGCCGGTAGCCGGGCGTCCCCCCCACCCACGCGCCGTCCCAGACCTCCTCGCTGCCGAGGGCATGCAGCACCGCGGCCGCACCGCCGACATGGTCGGCATGTGCATGCGAGAGCACGAAGAGCGTCACGTGCGTCGCGCCGAGCCGCTTGAGATAGGGGACCACCGTGCGCGTGCCGGCATCGCCTCCGGGCCACTCGCGACCGGCGTCCATCACCACCCAGTGCCCACCCGGCGTACGGAGCGCCAACGCGTCGCCCTGCCCCACGTCGATCACGTGAAGTTCGAGTTCACCCGCGCGCGCGCGCGGCGAGGGCCACCAGACCGCGATGACGAGGCAGAGTGCGGCGACGATCGCCGGGCGCGCCGGCCAGCGGCTCACGCAGGCCACCACGAGGGCGACGGCCGCCACCGCCGCGCACAGCGCCACCGCTCGCGAAGGCGCGACCGCCACGCTGCCTCCCGGCACCGCCGCGCCGAGCACGGCCACCCGGTCGAGTGCCCAGAGCATCGGATGCGCGCTGGCCGCGAACAATCGCCCGAGCGGCTTGGCCCACCCCAGCGCGAGCGAGGCAAAGAGCGCCGGCTGCGCGAGACCCATGAGCGGCGCGGCCAGCAGGTTGGTGAGCGGCGCCACGAGCGAGAGCCGCCCGATCTGCCACGCCACCAGCGGCGCCGTCACTGCGGTGGCCACCACCGACGTCAGCCCCTCGGCGGCCACGCCGCGCCGCCAGCCACGCCACGTGCGGGGGAGGACGCGCGCGGACAGCGCGCGGCTGGCGATCAGTCCCGCCATCCCGCCCACGCTCAGCTGCCATCCGAGGTCGAGCACGGCGCGCACGTCGAGCGCCACCGGAATGAGCGCACCGATCGCCAACGGCGCCCACGGACTCGTGGGACGTTGCAGCAACAGCCCCGCGCCCGCCGCCGCCATCATCACCCCGGATCGCACGGCGGGGGGCGGGCATCCCAGCATGAGGATGTAGACCGCAAGCAGCGCGACCGTGGCCCCCAATCGGGTGCTCGGACCGAGCCGAAGTGCACCCAGCAACAGCGCGATCGACTCGCCGAGGATCGCCACGTGCAAACCGGAGATGGACAGCATGTGCACGATGCCGGCGTCCGCCCAACGGGCGCGGAGGCCGCCGTCGAGCCCGTGCATGTCGGCCACGAGCAGGGCGCGCGCCATCGGCGCGTCGTCGCCAAAGAGGGTGTCGATGGTGGCGGCGGCCCGGGAACGCATGGCCACCAGGCCATCGATGCCGATGACGACGCCCAGTCGCGCCTCGCGCACGGTCACCCCACGCTCGCCTTCGACCGCCTGGCCGCTTGCCACCACGCGGGCTCCCGCCGGCGCGCCTCCCGTGGCCACCAGCAACGACGCCGGTACCGAGCAGTCGCCCACGGCAAGCCGCCCGACCACGAACGATCCGACGGTGGCGCTGTCGGCCTCGAGCGCCGCCATCCACCCGCGCGCGCGCAGGACGCGGCGTTGACAGGTGGCGTCGTGCATGCGGGTGGCGTCGCCCCAGAGCGCGGCGGCCGCCGCCACGAGCGCCAGCGCGAACGGCACCGCGCGCGCCGCCTGGCCCGGAGCGAACGCGTGCGGTGGCGCGCGCCCCACCAGGACGCCGAGCGCCGCGAGGGCGAGCGCCGCGACCCATGTGCCGGCGTCGCTCAGTCCCAGGGCGAGCCCGGCCACCAGCGTCATCGCGAACGCGAGCACCAGCGGCATGCGGCCCCCCGGAACGACACGCGGGCCGGTGCGCCCCGTGCGCCCCGGCCCGCGAGAGGCAGTGACGCCGGGGCTATCCCTTGGGCAGGTGGCGCGGCGCCGCCGCGACCTTTCGCATCGCGTCGAGCACGACCACCATGATCTCCGCCTTGGCCTGATCGCCCTGCAACTCGGCGCGCGTGATCACGGACCCCTTGCGGGCCCCCGAGGTGTAGCGAGGACGAATCTGGTTGAGCCCCATCGTGACCACGTCATCCTTGCATTGCACACAGCCACAATATCCCGCAACCTTCTGCCGCAGCATCTCATGCTGCTCGTCGAGGGCCTCTTCGATGAGGTTGGTCATGCGCGCGCTGGGGCGTGGGACGTTGGATTCAGTCATCCGGCCATCGGAAGGGCTGCGCGGCTGGCCACCGGCGTCCCCGTGAAGGTGGATCCCGTGGTGCCGGTCAGCTCCACGGTGAGGTAGTCGCCCGGCGCGAGGCCAGCGCCGGTGACGAGGACGGTCTTGAAGTCGCGCGTGCGGGCCATCCACGCATCGCCCCGCTTCGCCGCACGCTCAAGGAGCACCTCGTGGCGCTCGCCCAGGCGTCGCAGGTTGCGGTCGCGCGCGCCGCTCCGCACGGTGGCGATCAACTGGTCGAGACGGGCGCTGGCCACCTCGTCGGCCACCGACTCCGACGCCGGCAGCCGCGTCGCGGGCGTCCCCTCGCGCAGGGAGAACTTGAAGGTGTAGGCGTCGTCGAACCCCACGGTCGTCACCGCCGAGAGCGTCTCGGCGAAGTCGGCGTCGGTCTCGCCGGGAAACCCCACGATCACGTC
>JANLSF010000041.1:0-18755 GCA_031362285.1 Gemmatimonadota bacterium
CTTCACCTTCTACGGCCGCGGCCCCTACCGCGCGGCGGTGCCCCGCCCCGAAGCCGTGCTCGGCTACGACGTGGGCAGTTGGCACACGCAGTACGCGTGGCAGGAGAAGACGCTGCTCGCCATCGCCGAGGCCGCGAAGGATCGCGTGAAGGTCGAGGTGATCGGCACCACGGCCGAGAAGCGGACGATGCGGATCTTCGTCGTGTCGGCGCCGGAGAACATCGCGCGGCTGGAGCAGGTGCGCGCCGACCTCGACCGGATCGGCGACCCGCGCGGGGCGAGCGCGGCGGAGCTGGACGCCTTGGTGGCGCGCACGCCGGCGGTGGTCTGGTTCTCCGGCTCCGTCCACGGCGACGAGGTGCCGGGGTACGAGGCGAGCATGCAGCTGCTGTATCACTTCGCGGCGAGCGATGACCCTGAAACGGTGAAGCTGCTCAAGGACGCGATCGTGATCATCAACCCGAGTTCCAACCCGGACGGGCACGAGCGGTTCTCGGTGTGGAGCAACTCGATCGCGGTGGGCAGCCCGGAGCGGCAGGCCATGGAGCAGCAGCGCGGCCAGCCGTGGAGCATCAGCGGGCGCTTCAACCACTACCGGTTCGACATGAACCGCGACGTGATGAGCACCACGCAGCAGGAAGTGCGCAACATCGTGCGCGGCATGCTCCGCTGGCACCCGATGGTCACGGTCGACCTGCACGGCTACGTGTCGCAGTACTACATGGCGCCGGCCGCCCGGCCGGTGAACGCCAACATCGCCGGGGCGTTCCCGGTGAAATGGAATGAAGTGGTCGGCGCGGGCAATGCCGCCGCCTTCGACCAGTACGGCTGGCTCTACTATGTGCGCGACCAGTTCGACCTGTACTATCCCGGCTACTACGACTCCTGGCCCGCCCTCACCGGCGCCATGGGCGCCACCTACGAGACGGACGGCGGACCCGCGCTGCTCAAGAAGCGCGCCGATGGCACCCTGCTCTCGCTCCGCGACGGCATCGCCAAGCACTACGTGGCGTCGATCGCCACCCTGGAGACCACGGCCCGCCGCGCGCGCGAACGGGTGAAGGACTACCTCGCGTTTCGCCAGCTGGCCGTGAGCGAGGGCCGGTCGCAGGCGATGAAGCGCGTGATCTTCGTGCCGGGCACCGACCCGGCGCGCGCCGCCGAGCTGGCCGCGATGCTCATGCGCAGCGGGATCGAGGTCCAGCGGCTCGCGCGGCCGCTCACGTCGCCGAAGGCCCACGCGTACGCCGACGACGCCGTGGCACCGCGAACCTTCCCGGCCGGATCGTTCGTGGTGGACCTCGCGCAGCCGCAAGGGAAGCTGGCCAAGGCGTTCCTCGAACCCGACCCGACGCTCGATCCCGTGTTCGCCAAGGCGCAGGTCGACCGATTCAAGCGCAACCTGCAGCGCGGCAAGCAGGAGGACGGCGAGGGGTACGAGTTCTACGACATCACCGCGTGGGCGCTACCGGTGGCGTTCGGCCTCGAGAGCTGGTGGACGGAGGACGCCGCGCCCCTGACCGGCGAGGCCCTCGTGCTCCCCGCGACCGACGCCGCGCGCGTCAACGGCGAGCTGCTGCCCGTGGCGATTCCCGGTGGCGTCACCGAGGGCGCGAACGCGCGCTCGGCGTACCTGTTCCGCAACGACCGCAATGGCGCGTCGCGACTGGCGGCGGCGCTCATGCGCGAAGGGTTCCGGCTCGCCATTGCCACGGAGCCCATCCAGACGGGCAAGCTCGACTGGCCGCGCGGGACGTGGATCGCGCGCGTTTCGCGAAACGACTCGACGCTGGCCGCCCGCGTCGACGCCCTCGCGCGCGAGGCCGGCGTTGAGGTGATCGGCGTCAACACGGCGTTTCCCGAGGTGGCCCAGTACGGCACGGGCTCCGAGGTGGTCCGCGCGGTGCAACCGCCGAAGATCGCCCTGGTGGGCGGCGACGGCGTGGGCCTCGGCAGTTACGGCCACGTCTGGTGGTCGCTCGAGAAGCGCTATGGCATCGAGTTCACCCCCATCACCACCGACGCGCTGAACGGCGACTTGTCGGCGTTCAACGTCGTCATCCTGCCGAACGGCAACCTTGGACGCCTCGGCAAGGCCGCCAACCTCCGCACCTGGGTCGAGAAGGGGGGCACGCTCATCACCATGGGCGGTGCCACCGAGTGGGCGGCCGGGGAGACGGCCAACTTCACCTCGTCGCGCGCGGTGGGCAGCGACGAGAAGAAGGACGCCAAGGACGGGAAAGACGGGAAAGACGGGAAGGACGCGGCGAAGTCGCCCGTGGATTCGCTGTTCGCCGTCACGAGCCCGAGCGCCAATCCCGACAAGCCGCAGCCGGTGCCGGGGAGCCACTTCGACGTGGTGCTCGACCGCACGCACTGGCTCACCTACGGCTACGAGCAGCAGCGGATGACCGTGATGCTCGAGACCGACACCTTCTTCAAGCTGAGCAAGGAGGGGGCGAACGTGGCGGTCTTCCCGAGCACCGGACTCCTCAAGCGCGCCGGCTTCACCTTCCCCGACAACACCGACCGCCTGCTCAAGGGAACGGCGTTCCTGATCCACGAGAAGATCGGCGGCGGCCACCTCGTGGCGTTCGCCAGCGAGCCGATGTTCCGCGGTTGGTGGCGCGCCCTCGACCGGATGGTGCTGAACGCGGCGCTGCTCGGGCCGACGTTTTGATGCCCGGACTTCCTCGCACGACGGATCCGCGGGCCGCGACCGCCCCGAGGGTTGCGGCCCCACGGCGGCACGGCGCGGCCGCCGGCTTCACGCGGCTCGCCCTGGTCGTCGTGGCGCTCGCCGTGTCGCTGCCCCTGTACGCCCAGACCGTCGCCAACACGCATGCGTGGGCGCAGCTCATGCACGAGCACCGGCTCGACACCCGGTGGTCGTTGTTTGGGGACCTGCAGGTGCGGCGAGCCGAATCAGGCGCCGCGCCACAGCAACTGCTGCTCCGGCCGGGGATCCTGTTCACCATCTCCCCTGCGCTGCGGCTGGGCGCCGGGTACGCGTACGTCGAGACGGAACGCTACGGGGCCGCACCCACGGCCGTCCCCTTTCCCGAGCACCGGATCTGGCAGCAACTCGTGGCCAGCACGTCCACGGGGGACGTCGCATGGCAGGGACGGCTGCGGACCGAGCAGCGCTGGATCGGCGCCACCCGCGTCACGCCGTCGGGCCAGGTCGAGGTCACCGACTGGCGCTACCGCCAGCGTCTCCGTCCGATGGTGCGCGCCAGTGTCAACGCACCCTCGTTCGGAATCGATGCACCGCGCCTCTACCTCACCGGATGGAACGAGCTGTTCCTGCACGTGGGCGAGCAGGTCAATGGCGAGACGCTCGACCAGAACCGCTCGTCGCTCCAGATCGGCTGGCGCTTCTCGCCACGCGTGCGACTGGAAGCGGGCTACCTGCACCAGTTCATCAGGCGCGGGGCGCCCGGAACGTCCGAGAGCAATCACACCCTGCTCCTCACTCTCTCGAGCATCTCGGGCGCACCCTGACGACGGGTGGGGACGCGCAACGGGCCACGACCGCACCCGCGTCGTGGCCCGTCCGCATGTGAGGGGGCGGTACCCGGCTAGATGCTGACGGTGCCTACCCGCATCCGCAGCGGAGCCGCGGGCGCGCGCGGCGCCATGGGTGCGCGTGGCGCCATCGGGGCCATCGGCGCGAACGCCGGCGTCGCCATGTAATCGTCGTCGTCGTCCACGTCACCGCCCCCGTCCGTGCGGATCCGCACGCGGGGGGTCATCAGGCGCGGAATCGAGATGCGCGGCATGGAGAACCCGCGTCCCTCATCGCCGAAGAAGAACTGCATGCCGCTGCCACCGAGGTCCTCCGGCTTGCCGAGCTTGACCTTCACGTCGCGGGTACGGCCATTCGAGAACAGCTTGAGCGTGACCTCGTCGCCCGGCTTCTTCGCGCGCAGCGCCTTCGTGAGCCGGTTGACGCGCGACCCCGACAGCGCCTCGTCGCCGGCATCCTCGCGCGGCACCCGCAGGTCGGTGCCGTCGATGGCGGCGATCCGGTCGCCCTCGGCGATGCCCGCCTTGTCGGCCGGACCGCCGTCGCTCACGCTCGTGACGAAGACGCCCAGCGTGTCGCGCTTGCTCCCCGAGGAGCCGAGACCCACGCCGAGCACGGCGCGGTTCTTCATCTTGTCGCGCATGGCGCGGAACGAATCGCCCATGACGTCTTCCGGCGATCCGGTCTTCACCTTCATGGTCTTCACGGAGCCATTGGCCCACACCTTGAGTTCCACCTCGTCCCCCGGCTTGGCCTTGCCGAGTTCGCGGGTCAGGCGGCGTTGCATCATCCCGGTGAGCTCGGGCTCGCCGGCGTCGGCGGCGTCGAGCTTGAGGTTCACCCCGTTGATGGACTGCAGCCGCATCCCCTCTTCCAGCCCGGCCTTTTCGGCGGGCGAATTGGGGCTCACCGACTGCACGAGCACCCCCAAACTGTCGCGCTTGCCGCCGGAGCCGGTGGAGATGCCGAGCCAGGCGCGGTCGTCGTCGCCAGGGCGCATGGACACGGTGTACGTCGGGCCGCCGTTGATGGTGACCGTGCGCTGCCCGGTACGCTCCACGGCGCGCTGCTCGGCGGACCGCCGCTCGGCGTTGGGCTGCTGCGCGGCGGCCGTGGTGTGCACGGCAACGGCGGGGATCATCAGGAAGGGAATCAGGGCCGATCGCATGGGGGTGTGCTCCTGCGGAGTCGAAGGGGTCGCGGTAGCGTTCGCCCAATGGACACCTGCCCCCCCCGGAAGGGTTGCCGACCCCCTCCCGCCCCCTCCCCGGGGCACGCAACCCTTTCGGGGGTCGTCCTGTCGGAAGGGCGCACCTGAGTGACGAAGCGGGCGGCACCAATTCCAGCGACCACGTGGACGATCTCCAACTGATTGCGCAGGTGCTCGCGGCCGACCCGCGGGCCGAGCGCGAGTTCTACGACCGGCATGTGGACCGGGTGTACCGTCTTGCCTATCGGCTGGCGGGGGATCCGACGTTGGCGCAGGACTACACGCAGGAAACGTTTGTCCGGGCGTTCGACCGCCTGGCGCAGTTTCGCGGGGACGCGGCGCTGTCCACGTGGGTCTGTTCCATCTGCGTGTCGGTGTCGCTCAACGGGCTCAAGTCCACCGGGACCCGTCGGAAGCGCGAGGTGACGTTCGACGAAGCTCCCGACCTGGCCGTGCGCACGCGGCACGCCGAGCCGGACCTGAAGGAACGGATGAAGCTGGCGATCGACGCGCTACCCAACGGCTATCGCACGGTGTTCCTGATGCACGACCTCGAGGGCTACACGCACGAGGAGATTGGCCGGGCGCTCGAGATCCAGCCCGGCACGAGCAAGGCCCAGCTGTTCCGGGCGCGGGCCAAGCTGCGCACGGCACTGGCGGACTTCGAGGGGGAGTGGGCATGACCGGACACGACGAACACGACGAACGAGACGAGGCGCCGCTCACGGGAGCGGCGGCCGAAGCGGCCGCCGCCTACCAGCGCGCCAGCGACATCGTGCCGCGCGAGGCGATGTGGGAGGCGATCCAGGCGCGGCGCAGCCGCGGGGTGGCGCCCACCGCAGCACCCAGTGGGGGCGCAACCGTCGTGTCGCTGGCTGCGGCACGCGCCACCTCAGCGGCGCCGGTGGCCCGCGTTCCACGCTGGGCCTACGCGGCGGCGGCCACGGTGTTGCTCACGCTCGGCATCGGTATCGGGCGGCAGATGACGCACACCTCGCTGGTACCGATCGGACAGGTCGCCCTGGTGGACACGAGTGGCGCCTCCGCCGTGGCCTGGCAGGTGGCCAGCACGGAGCACTTCGGGCAGGCCGAGACGATGCTCACCTGGCTCTCGAGCACGCCGGAGGCGCGGAGCCAGGCCCAGCTGTCGGCCTGGTCGCGCGACCTGCTCGCCAGCACCCGGCTGCTGCTCGACTCCCCGGCGGGGCGCGACCCGAAGCGGCGCGCGCTGCTGCAGGAGATGGAATTGCTGCTCGTGCAGCTGGTCGAGTCGGGACCGGCCATGGGCCCTGAGGATCGCACGATCATGGATGAGCTGCTCTCGCGCTCATCGTTGCTGTTGACCCGGATCCGGACTGCCGTTCCTGCGGGAATGTCGGCCGCCCAAGACTAGCCAGGAGAAGACGACCATGTGGACGACGCTGATGGGGATGGTGGTGGCGGTGCAGGTGGGGATGGTGGGAGAGCTGGCACCGACCGGGGCAGGCGTGGCGCGCGCCACGGCCGGGATCGAGCGCTCCGCGGCGGCGCTCGTCGGTGGCGTGTCGGGACTCGTGCGTGCCGGGGGCGAACTCGCCGGTGCGGCGGCGGGACTCTCGTTCGCCGAGGCGTTGTCCGACGTCGACCCGGCGGACTCGCTGTTGCGGGTGGCGAGCGCGCGGCTCTCCCGCGGCGACTACAAGGGCGCGGTCGAGATCTACCGCCTGGTGCTCAAGCGGTACCCCAAGTCGGCGCGCCTGGGCGAGGCCATGTACTACACCTCGTTCGCCCTCTACCGTGCGGGCGACCTGCACGAGGCACGCGCGACGCTCGACGAACTCAAGGAGCGCTTCCCGCAGCAGGCGGCGCGCGGCGACGCGAACACCCTGCGCACGCGGGTCTGCGGCGAGCTGGCCCGCCAGGGCGACGGCGTCTGCGCCGAAGAGGTGACGCGCATGTCGGCGGAAGCGATCGGGCGGGTGGACTCCACCAGGCAGGCCGCGCGCGGGATCGGCGGCAGCGTCGGTGGGGGCGGCCGGCGAGTCGGGCGCGCCAGCGACTGCCCCGGCGGTGACGACGACGAGGACGACGAACGGATCGCGGCGCTCAACGCGCTGCTCCAGATGGACGCGGATCGCGCCATGCCGATCCTCACCAAGGTCCTCGCCAAGCGGGAGAAGTGCTCGGAGCGCCTGCGGCGCAAGGCGGTCTTCCTCGTGTCGCAGAAGCAGACGAAGGAGACGGCCGACATCCTCCTGGCCGCCGCGAAGGACGATCCCGACGCCGAAGTGCGCGAGCAGGCCGTGTTCTGGCTCTCGCAGGTCAAGGACCCGCGCGCGGCCGACATGCTCGTGACGATCCTCAACTCGAATGGCGAGCACGGCGTGCGCGAGAAGTCGCTGTTCGCGCTGTCGCAGCACTCGAGCGCCCGGGCCGGCGAAGCGTTGCGGGCGTTCGCCGAGAACGAGGCGGCCCCCGAGGACCTCCGCGAGAAGGCGATCTTCTGGCTTGGCCAGCGGCACGGCGCCGAGCAGGGGGACTACCTGCGCGTCCTCTACCGCAAGCTCGGCAGCGTCGACCTCAAGGAGAAGGTGATCTTCGCCCTCTCGCAGCAGCGCGGTGGCGGCAACGACGCCTTCATCATGGGCATCGTGAGTGACGCCAAGGAACCGATCGAGTTGCGCAAGAAGGCGATCTTCTGGGCGGGGCAGATGGGGGTGGAGCTGTCGCAGCTCGGCGCGCTGTACGCCAAGGTGGACGATCGCGAGCTCAAGGAGCAGATGATCTTCGCGTATTCGCAACGCCGCGAAGCGGCCGCGGTCGATCAGTTGATCAGCATCGCGAGGACGGAGAAGGATCGTGAGCTCCGGAAGAAGGCCGTCTTCTGGCTCGGGCAGTCGCGCGATCCGCGAGCGACCGCCTTCCTCACCGAACTGATCGACAAGTGAGCGCCGCGCGGTGGGGCCTCATCCTCGCGGCCGGGGCGGCGTTCGCCGCTCCGCTCGCGGCGCAGGAAACGGTGTCGCAGGCCGCGAAGCGCGTCGGCTCCGGCACCGTGCGCTTCCAGTTCAAGGCCCGCGCCGGCGTGTGCGGCAACGGGCAGAACATGAGCTTCAACACGGGTCGCAACGAGCGCCGGAAGAACGGCGAGTGGGAGTCGGAGTGCGAGAGCGGTCCCGTGCGCGTGGCCATGGACCTGGCCGGCGGCGTGCCCACGGCCCTCCGCTTCTACGTGGGTGGCCGGTGGGGCGGACGCGGCGAGGCGGTGGACGCCGGCACGATGGGCGCGGCCGATGCGGCCGCGTACTTCGGCAAGCTGGCGGACGAGGCGGCGCCCAAGGTGGCCAAGGAAGCCATCGTCGTCGCCACCCTGGCCGATTCCGCCAACGTCTGGCCGATGCTGCTCAAGGTCGCGAAGGACGACCGGCGCGAGCGCGAAGTGCGGAAGAGCGCCGTGTTCTGGCTGGGCCAGGCCGCGGGGGAGAGTGCCGCCGCGCTGAAGGGGCTGGCCGAGGACGGCGACGAGGACCTCGAGGTCCGGAAGCAGGCCGTCTTCGCCCTCTCGCAGCGGCCCAAGGAAGAGGCCGTGCCGGCGCTGCTCAAGATCGTCCGCGGCAAGAGCGATGTCCGCATCCGCCGCACGGCGATCTTCTGGCTGGGCCAGAGCGGCGACCCGCGCGCGGTGGCGTACTTCGAGGATGTGCTGACCAAGCCGCGTTGAAGTCGCGGAGGGTGGCCGTCGGCACGGCCGACTGACGGCCTCTCCCTCCGCCTGTTACTCTCCGGCGTGACCGACGCCGACCTCCGCCTCGCGATCTACCAGCACTTCGCGCGCTTCGGCTCGCCACCCACGCGCGCCGAGCTGGGAGCGCGAACCGGACTCCCGGACGCGGCCCTTGGGCAGGCGCTCGAGCGGCTCGACGCCGCGCACGTCGTGGTGCTCCACCCGACGACCCGCGACCTCTGGATGGCGATGCCCTTCTCCGCCGTCCCCACGTCATTTCGCGTGGAGTGGGACACGGCGTCGGCATGGGCCAACTGCGCCTGGGACGCCCTCGGCATCCCGGCCGCGATCGGCCGCGACGCGACGATCCGCACGCCGGACCCGCTCACCGGCGAACCGCTCACGTTCCACGTCGTGAATGGGCGCGTGGACGCCGATACTCTCGTGGTCCACTTCGCCGTCCCCGCGGCCGACTGGTGGGCCGACATCGGGTTCACCTGAAGCACGATCCTGGCCTTCCGGTCGGAGGGCGACGTGCGGCGGTGGTGCGAGCAACGTGGCCGCGTGCCCTCGGGGCTCATGTCCATGGCCACCGCATGGGCGCTCGCGCAGGCGTGGTATCACGACCGGATGAGTCCCTCCTTCGTGCGGCCGAGCCGTGCCGAGATCGAGGCCCTGTTCAACCGGCTGGGACTCACCGGTCCCGCCTGGACGCTTCCAGCGCCCACGCCGTAGCCCGTCCCGCCGGATGACTCACCGCCGACGCGGGCCACCGACATATTTCCCGGGTTCCCGCGCCCGCCCCCCGTACCACGGCCCGCACCTCGTGACCCCGACTCGCGCTGCTTCCGCCTCGAACGCGCCAGCCAGGCGCGCCCTGTCTCGCGCCGTGCTCGCGTCGGCGCTCTTCGCCGCGGCGCTCCCGGCTCAGGACCGCGGCACTTCCGACGCGCTGGCGAGCGTGCCGAAGCTCTCGGCGCTCGTCGCGCGACCAGCGAGCGACCTTGCCCCCGTGGTCGAGCGATTCACGGTGGATCGCACCGCGCTCGCCCGTCGCTACGACGCCGACGACTCGCCCCGGCAGCGGGTGCGCTTCCGGGCGTTCTACGACTCGTGGCGCGTGCGGCTGCGCGAGGTCGACTTCGGCAAGCTGAACGCCGAGGGGAAGGCCGACTGGGTTCTCCTCGATGGGCAGCTGGCCTACCAACTGACCCTCCTCGACCGGCAGGACCGCCATCGCGCCGAGATGGCGCCGGTGCTCCCCTTCGGAGATCGCCTGTTGGCCCTGCAGGACGCGCGCCGGGAGCTCGAGACGGTGGACCCGGCCAAGGTGGCCCGCACCTTGGCGCAGGTCACGAAGAGCGTGGACAGCCTGCGCGCCCTGCTCGAGCCGGCGGCCCCCCGCGCCGCTCGTGGCGACAGCGCCGCCACGGCCGACTCCGCCACGCGCGCGCGCGCCGCCGCCCCCAGGGTCTCGCGCACGGTGGCCAACCGGGCCGCCGAGCACATCGACGAGCTGCGCGGCGTGTTGCGCGGGTGGTATCGCTTCGCCGACGGCTACGATCCGCTCTTCTCGTGGTGGAACCGGGTCCCGTTTGCGCGCCTCGACTCGTCGCTCGTGCGCTACACGCGCACCCTGCGCGAGCGCGTGGTGGGCATTCCGACTGCCGTCGCCATTCGCATGGCCGCCCCGGGGGGCGCCGAGGGGGGCGCCAACGACGGCCCCATCATCGGTGATCCCATTGGTGCCGACGGCCTCAAGGCCGACCTCGCCCACGAGATGATCCCGTACGCGCCCGACGAGTTGATCGCGATCGCCGAACGCGAGTACGCCTTCAGCCTGAGCGAGGTGAAGAAGGCCGCCCGCGAGATGGGGTTCGGCGACAACTGGAAGGCGGCGATGGAGAAGGTGAAGGACACGTACGTGGAGCCCGGCAAGCAGCCCGAGCTCATCCGTGACCTCGCCCGGCAGGCCGAGCAGTACTTCGCGCAGCACGACTGGGTCACCATCCCGCCGCTCGCCACCGAGGACTGGCGGATGGAGATGCTCTCACCCGAGCGGCAGAAGGTCAGCCCGTTCTTCCTGGGCGGCGACCTGATCCTCGTGTCGTACCCCACGAGCGACATGCCCGACGACGAGAAGCTGATGAGCCTGCGGGGCAACAACCCGCACTTCTCCCATGCGACGGTGTTCCACGAGCTCAATCCGGGGCACCACCTGCAGGGGTTCATGCAGGCGCGCTACAACACGCACCGCCGCCTCTTCTCCACCCCGTTCTGGGGCGAGGGGCAGTCGCTCTACTGGGAGATGTTCCTGTGGGACCGCGGCTTCCACGCGAGCCCCGAGGATCGCATCGGTGCCCTCTTCTGGCGCATGCACCGGAGCGCGCGGATCATCTTCTCCCTCAACTTCCACTTGGGGAAGATGACGCCGGACCAGGCGGTGCAGTTCCTCGTCGACACGGTGAACTTCGAGCGGGCCAACGCCGAGGGCGAGGTGCGCCGGTCGTTCAACGGCAGCTACTCGCCGCTCTACCAGGCGGGCTACATGTTGGGCGGGCTCCAGTTGCGCGCGCTCTACAAGGAGCTCGTGAGCACGGGGAAGATGACCGACCGCGCCTTCCACGACGCCGTCCTCGAGGGGGGCGCGATGCCGATCGCGATGATCCGGGCCCGCCTCGCGAAGCTCGCCATTCCCCGCGAGGGATTGCCGGCGTGGCGCTTTGCCGAGCAGCTGCCGCCCCCCGTGCCGTGGAGCGGCCGCCGGTGACCGCACGCGCCGCCGCGTCCGATCGTCGCGAGCACTTCCGCATCATCTACCCGAAGTTCGTGCAACCGCGCTTCGTGATTGACGGCGTGGCGGAGCCGATGCGCCTGTACGACTGCTCCGAGACCGGCCTGCGCTACCAGCGCCCGGCCGGCATCCCGCTGGAGGAGGGCGACGAGGTGACGGGCACCGTGCGCTTCCATCCGCGCCGGCAGGTCGAGGTGCTGGGCGTCGTCGTGCGCGCCGGCTCGGCCGACGTCGCGCTGCGCCTCATCCCGCCCGGCATTCCGATCGCGGTGATGTTCGCCGAGCAGCGGCACCTGATGCGCATGTATCCGGACGGGATTCCGCAGCCGTAGGCGTCAGTACCGCCAGCTGCGCGTGTCCGCCCCCGGCGGCGCCGTCTGCAGCATCCGCTCCACCGCCCAGGGGAGCACCATCTGCGGATAGCGCAGCCGCGAGTACGCGTTGCTGCGCGTGTGGTCGCCGTTCCAGCAGTGCTCGTCCCGGTCGCCGTAGTCGATGACCGCATCGGCGACGGGAACGGCCGACTTCAGGAACTTCTCCACCTCGTACACCGCGTTGTTGAGGTAGTAGTTGTCCATGTCGCCCACGTAGATCCGCAGCTTGCCGCGGAGCTTCGGCCCGAGCGTGGCCCAGTCGCGCTTGAGGATGTACGAGAGGTCCCAGTGCTCGCGCCAGTATGCGGCCACCGTCCTGTCGATCGCGCCGGTCTCGCGATTCCAGATGCGCGCCGGGTAGCCGTTCGAGTCGGTGGGGGAGTACACGGATTCCCACACGTCGAACTGGTCCCCCGACCGCGCGCGATCGCCCACCGCACGCTCCCACTGCGCCATGTCCATCACCGTCGCATCCACGTGGCCCAGGTGGTTCCGGTGGGCTGGACGCGGCGTCCGCTTGAACCGGCTGGGCATCCAGTAGGCGTTCGTGTCGGCGTAGAGGTTCACCGTCATGTAGTGACGGAAGTCGATCGGGTCGGGGCAGGCCACCCACGCGCCATTGAATTGCTCGGGGTAGAACATCTGCACGGCCATCGCCTCCCAGCCGCCCGTGGAGCCGCCGGTGGTGAATCGCGCCCACCCCTGGCCGATGCCGCGAAACCGCCGCTCGACCTCCGGGAGCAGCTCCTCCATGATCGCGTCGCCGTACGGGCCGTTGTTGGCCGAGTTCACGGCGTACGAATCGTCGTAGTACGGCGTCGCGTGCTGGACCTGCACCATGAGCGCCCGCGGGAACCCCTTCCCCGTCCACTCCTGGAAGAAGCGGTAGCCCTCTTCCTGCTGGATCCGGTTGTAGCCCGCCAGCGAGAACCGCTCGGAGTAGTCGGGCTTGAACGTCGAGTCCGGCGGCGTCTCGCGCCAGTAGTCCACGCTGGCGGGAAAGTGCCCATGGTCGAGCAGCAGCGGATAGCGCGCGTCCGGATGGTCGTCGAAGCCCCACGGCAGCAGCACCCACGCGGCGATCGTCACGTCGCGCCCCCAGAACTTCGAGAGCTTCGCGCTGCGGATCTTCACGTACTTCACGTACTTCGTTTCCTGCGTCGCGTAGTCGGCCACCGGCGGGACCACGCTGTCGAGCGCGAGGCGCAGGATGCCACCCGACTTCGGGTCGAACGCGATGGTGCGCGGCGCGGAATACAGGTTGCCGGGCTTGCGGCTCCACTGCTGCCCTTCGCCCATGTCGGGCGGGAGCTTCACGGTATGGCCATCGCTCCGGCGGAACGTCTCGTACCGGTTGAGCAGCACCTGCACCCGGTAGCGCCCCGCCGGGACGTCCTTGATCGCCTTGATGGGGAACCCCATGCCGTCCCCCGACGCCGCGCGCGCCTCGCCGGGCTTCCACCCGTCCACGTCGACGCCGAAGGTCAGGCCGCCGTTCAGCCCCCAGTTCGACTGGAAACGGGGCTCACCCGCGGTGTCGGCCGAGAAGAGCAGCAGCAGCCGCCCGTCGAGCGGACCATCGACGCGCCCGCGCGGCAGCGTGACCGAGACGCTCCCCGTCGGCTGCGCGCCGAGCAGGAGGGGCGCGAGCGTGGTGAGGGCGATGAACAGGCGACGACAGCGCATGGAACCGTTCCGGTGTGAGGTCGCCGTAGAGTGTGCCCGGCGGCCTGCACTGTCAATCCGGGCGCCGCTATCGCGCGTCGTGCTGCCAGCGCTGCACGAGGGTCCACTGCGCGCGTGCGAGCGTCACGCCGTCGGGAAAGCGCGCCACGAACGCCGCGCGCAGCCGCTGCGTGTCCGTGGCCAGGTAGGCGTCGAGCGCCGCCTGCGTGGCGGCGCGATAGCGGACGCGGAACGACCCCGCTCCCGTGCGCTCGAACGCCGCACCGGTGAAGGCCCCCGTCGCCAGCACGTCGGGAATGTGCTCGGCCTGCATGTAGTGCGCGTATGCGTCCGCGAGGTCGGCGCGCACCTCGGCCGTCACTTCGTAGGTCACCATGCGCGCGTCCTCACGCGACGATGTTGAGCAGCCGCCCCGGCACGAAGATCACCTTCTTCGGCTCCCCCGTCACGAACTTCGCGATCGTCGCGTCGGCGAGCGCCGCCGTCATCGCCGCCGCCTGCGTGGCCCCGACCGCCAGCGTCACCTTGCCGCGCAGCTTCCCGTTCACCTGCACCACGCACTCCCACGTGTCGGCCACGAGCCGCTTCGGATCGAACGCCGGCCACCCGCTGTCGAACACGCTCGCCGTGTGCCCCAGCGTCTCCCAGCACGCTTCGCCCAAGTGCGGCGCGAACGACGCCACCAGCTGCACCAGCGGCTCCACTTCGGCCCGGTGCACCGCGCGCTCGCCGGTGCGCATCACGTTCACGTACTCCATCATCGCCGCGATCGCCGTGTTGTAGGCGAGCGCGGGAATGTCCTCCCCCACCTTCTTGATCGTCTGGTGCAGCTTCCGCATGACGGCGTCGTCGGGGGTGCCCTCCACCGTGCACTCGTGCACCGACCCCCAGATCCGGTCGAGGAAGCGCTTCACGCCGCTGATGCCGCGGTCGCGGAAGTCCCCCCCTTCCTCGTACGGCCCGAGGAACATCAGGTAGGTGCGGAACGCGTCCGCTCCCCACTCCTCGAAGTAGACGTCGGGGTTGATCACGTTCCCCTTCGACTTCGACATCTTCGCCCCCTCGCGGATGATCATCCCGTGGGCGCGAAACCGCGTGAACGGCTCCTCGAAGTCGAGGTGCCCGGCATCCTTGAGCACCATCGTGATGAACCGCGCGTAGAGCAGGTGCAGCACCGCGTGCTCGTTGCCGCCGATGTAGCTCGTCACCGGCAACCACGTCTTCGTGAGCGCCGGGTCGAACGGCGCCGCCGCGTGGTGCGCGCTCGGGTAGCGCAGGAAGTACCAGGCCGAGTCGAGGAAGGTGTCCGACACGTCGGTCTCCCGGCGCGCCGCCGCGCCGCATGCGGGACACGCGACATGGTACCACTCGGCGTGACGCGCCAGCGGCGAGATGCCGGAGTCGTCGGGCTTGAAGTCCGGGATGTTCGGCAGGATCACCGGCAGGTCCTGCTCGGGGACCGGCACCGGCCCGCACGCCGCACAGTGGATGATCGGGATCTGCGGTCCCCAGTAGCGCTGCCGCGAGATGCACCAGTCGTGCAGCCGGTACTGCGTCACGGGCCTGGCCGTACCGCGAGCGGCGAGCCAGTCGGTGATCGTGCGCTTGCCTTCGTCCACGGTCAGGCCGTCAAAGCGCCCCGAGTTGCAGAGCCGCCCGAGCGTCGTGTCGAGGACGGGTTCGACGCTGATCGGATGGTGCGCATGCTCGCCGTCGCGCACCACGACGCGCGTGATCGGCAGGTCGAACTGCATCGCGAAGGCGAAGTCGCGCTCGTCGTGCCCGGGCACCGCCATGATCGCGCCCGTGCCGTAGTCCATCAGCACGTAGTCGGCGATCCATACCGGCACCAGCTGCTCCGTGGCCGGGTTCACCGCGTAGGCCCCCGTGGAGACGCCGGTCTTCTCCTTGGTCGTCTTCCGCGTCACCAGGTCCTGCTTGCGCGTGCGCTCCCGGTAGGCCTCCACCACCACGCGTTGCTCCGCCGTGGTGATCGCGTCCACGAGTGGGTGCTCGGGCGCCAGCACCAGGTAGGTGGCGCCAAAAATCGTGTCGGGACGCGTGGTGAACACGCGGATCCGGTCCTCGGCGATCGCGTACTCCTCCGTCACCGCCACCGTCGCGCTCCCCGCGTCGGCCTGGGTGTCGCTCACCGAGAACACCAGCTCCGCCCCGTCCGACTTCCCGATCCAGTTGCGTTGCGCCTGCTTCGTCGACTCCGACCAGTCCAGCGTGTCGAGATTCGCGAGCAGCCGCGGCGCATGGCCCGAAATGCGGAAGAACCACTGCGTCAGGTCGCGCAGCTCCACCAGGGTGCCGCACCGCTCGCAATGGCCGTGCTCCACCTGCTCGTTGGCCAGCACCGTCTTGCAGCTCGGGCACCAGTTGACCGCCGCTTCCTTCCGGTAGGCCAGCCCGCGCTTGAACAGCTGCAGGAAGACCCACTGCGTCCACTTGTAGTACGACGGGTCGGTGGTGTCGACGCTCTGCGACCAGTCCACCATGAGCCCCGCCCGGTCGAGTTGCCGGCGGAAGTTCTGGATGTTCCTCGGGATCAGCTCCATCGGGTGCACCCCGACCTTCAGGGCGAAGTTCTCCGAATGGATGCCGAACGCGTCGTACCCCAGCGGCTCGAAGACGTCGTGTCCCTTCTGCCGGTGGAATCGTCCATAGATGTCGTTCCCCGTGAAGGCGAACAGGTTGCCGACGTGCAGCCCCTCCGCCGACGGGTACGGAAACATCATGAGCGCGTAGAACGGATCCTTCGCGCCGGTGAGGTCGGTCTTGTGCGTGCCCCGTTCCTTCCAGCGCGCCGCCCAGGTGCGCTCGACGGTCGCGGGGTCGTACGGCGGGTACTCGTCCGCCGGCGGGTTGGGTGGAATTGCGGTCATCGGTTTCACGTCGAAAAAGGCCCTCGCGCGCGCGGTGGTGCGCGGCAGGGCGACGATACTAAAGCTAGCCAGCCGGCAAGGCCCGCCGCCCCAGTGCGTCGCGCCGCCGGCGTCACCCTGTCCCGCCCATGCGTCGCCTCGTCCGCGCTTTCCTGCTCCTGTCGATCGTCGTCTTCGCCTCGGCCGTCGTGGCCGGGTGGCCGGTGCTGCGCCCGCTGGTCCGCGACTGGGGCACCGTCGCCGTGCTCATCGGGCTCACGCTCGGGATCGCCGGCATGCTCAACACCCTCGTGTTCCTGTTCGTGATCTTCCCGAACCTCCAGCGGGGCGCCTCGGCGCTCACCGGGCTGGCCGAGTCGGTGGTGGCGGGGGACCTGACCATGGACCTGGGTGCACGGCTCGCCCGCATCGGCTGGGCGCGCCAAACCCCGGTGTTTGGCCGGATGGTGGAGGAACTGCGCACCCTGGTCCGCACCCTCCGCGGCACGAGCAAGGAGTCGCGCACGCTCGCGGCCGAGATCTCGGCCGGCGCCGAACAGCTGGCACATTCCGCCTCGGTCGTGGCGGTCACCTCGGGCGACCTCACGGCCCGCGCGTCGTCGATGGCCAAGGCCGTCCAGGGGCTCGCCTCGGACGCCGAGCAACTCTCGCTCGTGGCCGCCAACGTCGCCGCGGGCGCCAAGGCGGGTGTCGTCCGGAACGCGGAGCTCACCGCGCTGGCCGTGGAGAATCACGCCCGGTTCGACGCCGGCGCGAGCGCCCTGGCCCAGCTCGTGGCCGACGCCGCCGCCAACGCGGCGGCCATCGAGGCGCTGGCCGATGCCACCGGCGCCGTCCGCGACTTCGTGACCCTCGTGCAGAAGTTGTCGCGACAGTCCAAGCTGCTGGCCCTCAACGCGGCGATGGAGGCGGCCCGGGCCGGTGAACAGGGCCAGGGCTTTGCCGTCGTCGCCCACGAGGTGCGCCGGATGGCGGCCAGCTCCGAGGAGGCCGCCGAACGCACCGCAGCGGTGGTGAAGGGGATCATGGCCCGGATGGATGCGAGCCTGGCCGCGGCCGCCCGCACCGTGGGCACGGTGCGCGACGTGCTCGAAACCACCCGCGCCGGCGAGGCCAGTTTTGCCGAGGTGGAGGCCAAGGTCCGCGAGGCGGAGGGGTGGGTGGCCGCGATCGAGGAGGCGGCCGCGTCGGCCAACACGCTCGTGGGCGACGTGCGCAAGCGGCTCGGCGAACTCGCGCTCGGCACCGACGCCTTTGCCGAGGCCATGGAAGGGGTGGCGGCCGCGAGTGAGCAGCAGAGTGCGAGCACCGAGCAGATCGCCGCGGCGGCGGGGGCGTTGTCGCAGGCGGCCGACCGGTTGCAGCGGCTCGGAGCCGCGTGGCGGACCGACGACGGGGAGACGGCGCGGGCGGCGTAGGGCCACCCCCCTGCCTTGTCGGGCGTGACAGATCGGCTACGTTGTACCGATCGTTCCAGTCTCCCCGAGTCCCATGCCGCCCGCCATCCTCACCCGAGAAGAAGTCGTGGCCCGCGTCATGGCGGTGGTCCGCCGTCAGGGCTACGACGGCGCCTCGCTCACGGAGCTGTCCAAGGCCACCGGTCTGGGCAAGTCGAGCCTCTACCACCACTTCCCCGAGGGGAAGGCCGACATGGTGGCGGCCGTGCTCGACCATCTCGAGGCGCAGCTCGAGGCCACCGTGTTCGCGCCGCTGCGCGCCCCGGGGGCGCCGGCGGCGCGGCTCCGCCGGATGAACGCGTCGCTCGACGCGTTCTACCGGGAGGGGCGTGAGGCGTGCCTGCTCGCCAGCCTTGGCGTCGGCGACTCGTCCGCGCCGTTCCATCCGCGGGTGAAGCAGCTGTTCGCGGCCTGGCGCGACGCGATTGCGGCGGCCGTCCGCGACGGCGGGCACTCGCGCACCACGGCGCGCGCGCGCGCGGAGGAGGCGCTGGTGCGGATCGAGGGGGCGCTGGTGCTGGCGCGGTCGATGGGGGAGCCCGCGATCTTCGGGCGCACGCTGAAGGCGTTGCCGGCGGCGTTGCTGGCGCCATGACATGAGGGCTGGGGGTTGCGCCCCGGCCCGGTCCTCCGTATTGTACCGAACGTTCGGTACAATATCGGACGCCACCCCGACCTCGAGACCACCACCATGCCCCGCCTCCAGCCCATCGATCCCGCCACGGCCACCGGCGCTGCCGCCGAACAGTTGGCCGGCACCCGCAAGCTCCTCGGCTCCACGCCGAACATGTTCACCACCGCCGCGCACTCTCCCGCCGCCCTCACGGCCATGAACGGCTTCTTCGTCGCCCTCGGCAAGGGGACGCTCGGCGGCAAGATCGGCGAGCGCGTCGCCATCGCCGTGGCCCAGGCCAACGGCTGCGGATACTGCCTCTCGGCGCACACGGCGATCGGCGGCATGCACGGCGTGGACGCCGCCGAACTCGCGGCGGCGAAGCGCGGCCACTCCACCGACGCCAAGGCGCAGGCCGCGATCACCCTCGCCCTCGCCATCGTGGCCACCAAGGGGCGCGTGAGCGACGCCGAGCTGGCGGCGGCGCGCGTGGCGGGC
>JANLSF010000406.1:0-4225 GCA_031362285.1 Gemmatimonadota bacterium
GCGCAGCGACATCTACGCGCTGGGCGCCGTGACCTACGAGATGCTCGCCGGGGAGCCGCCGTTCAGCGGCCCCAATGCGCGCGCCACCATCGCCAAGCTGATGACGGAGCGCCCCACCTCGCTGCGCGTGGTGCGCGACGTGGTGCCGCCCGCGCTCGACGAGGCCGTGATGAAGGCGCTGGCCAAGTCGCCCACCGACCGGTTCGCCAGCGCGCGCGCCTACGGCGATGCGCTCACCGGACCGGCCGCGGGGCCCGACCGCGCGGCGCCGGTGCCGGCGCCAACAGCACCCGCGGCAGCAACCCGCCCCGACCGCGACCGCTCGCCTTGGGTGCGCCGTCCCGCGATGCTCGCGCTCGGCGCTCTCGCCCTCGTGGCCGTCGCCGCGCTCGCGCTCATGGCGCGGCGGAACGGCGGGGCCGCCGCGGGCGCGCCGGGGGCCATCCGCTCGATTGCCGTCCTCCCCCTCGACAACTACTCGGGAGATTCCACCCAGAGCTACTTCGCCGAGGGGATGACGGACGAGCTGACCGCCGACCTCGCCAGCATCAGCCAGCTCCGCGTGACGTCGCGCGGCTCCGCCATGCAGTTCGCCGGGAAGAACCGCCCCCCCACGCCGGCCATCGCCAAGGCGCTGAACGTGGACGCGCTGGTGGAAGGGTCGGTGATCCGCTCCGGCGACAAGGTGCGCATCACCGCGCAGTTGATTGACGCCCGCGCCGACCGGCACCTCTGGGCCAAGACCTTCGAGCGGAGCTCCGGCGACGTGCTCGCCCTGCAGGCGGAGCTCGCCGCGGCCATCGCCCGCGAGATCAACGTGCAGCTCACGCCGCGCGAGCAGTCCCGGCTGGCGTCGGCCCCCAGCGTGGATCCCGGCGCCCACGACGCCTACCTCAAGGGGCGGTACTTCTTCAACCGTCCCAGCGACGAAAACCTGCGGAAGGCCATCGGGCAATTCGAGGAGGCGGTCCGACTGAGCCCCACGTTCGCGCCGGCCTACTCGGGGCTGTCCGACGCCTATCTCTGGTCAGGCTACAACGAGGGGTTCATCACCGCCTCCGCGGCAAAGCCCAGGGCGCGGAACGCCGCGCTCAAGGCGGTGCAGCTCGACAGCAACTCCGCCGAGGCGCACGCCTCGCTGGCCACCTTCATGCTGTTCTATGAATACGACTGGGCCGGTTGCGAGCGGGAGTTCCGGAAGGCGATGGCGCTGAACCCCAACTACGCCTTCGCCCCCGACCAGTTCGGCATGGCGCTGGCGTTCACCGGGCGCGACGACGAGGCCATCGCCATGGGCAAGCGCGCCGCCGCGCTCGACCCGCTGTCGCCGCAGGTGCTGGTGGACGCGACGATGACGTACCTGTTCCGGAAGGACCTTCCGGCGGCGAGGCAGCTGGCGAAGAAGGCCGGCGAGCTGGACCCGACCTACTTCTTTCCCGTGATGATGGAAGGATGGATCGACCTGCAGGTGGGCCGCCATCGCGAGGCGATCGCCCCCATCAAGCGGTCGCAGTCCATGGGGGCGCCCCCGTTCGTGACGGCCTACCTCGCGTATGCCTACGGCGCCTCCGGTGACAAGGCCGGGGCCATGCGCGCGCTCGCGACCCTGCGCGCGCTGGCCAAGGGCGCCGAGGTGCTCCCCTTCAACCTGGCGCTCGTGCACCTCGGGTTGGGCGACCGCGTGAAGGCCATCGCGTACCTCGAGCAGGCGCTCGCGGCCGACTCGCAGATGCTCGCCTGGATCGGGCGCGATGCGATCTTCGACTCGCTGCGCCAGGAGCCGCGGTTCATCGCGCTCATCAAGCGACTCAACCTCACCGCGCCGGCGCCCCGCACCTAGATTCCGCTCGCATGACCGACCGCGCGCGCATCCTCGTGGTGGCCGCGACCGCGCGTGAACTCGCGGTGGCCGATGGGTGGCGCACCCTGCTCTGCGGCGTGGGTCCGGTGGAGGCGGCGGCCGCCACGGCGGCGGAGATCGCGCGGGAGCGCCCCGCCATCGTTCTTCACGTGGGGATCGCCGGCGCGCGCCGCCACCGGGCCTTCGCGCCGGGGGCCCTCGTGATCGGCAGCGAGGCGCGCTACGACGACCTGGGCGTTAGCGCCCAGTGGGCGCCCGGCACCGTGGCCGCCACGCCGGCGTTGCTCGCCGCCCTCCAGCAGGCCATGCCCGCCGCGGTCACCCTCCCCATCGGCACCAGCGCGCGCGTGGGCGGCACCTCCGACGGCGACGTGGAAGCCATGGAGGGATTCGCGGTGTTGCGCGCGGCCCAACGCGCGGGGGTGAGCGCCATCGAGGTGCGGGCGATTTCCAACGACATCGAGGAGACGGACCGCGCCCGCTGGCACTTCGACGAGGCGTTTGCCGCGATCACGGGCGCGACCCCGGCGCTCGTCGCGGCGCTCCTCCCGTTCGCCTAGCCGGCCCCGCATGCACGAGCTGACCTTCGGCTACTCCCCCTGTCCCAACGACACCTTCGCCTTCCATGCGCTCACGCATGGCCTGGTGGAGGCGCCGTTCCGTGTCAGGCCGGTGCTGCTCGACATCGAGGAGTTGAACCGTCGCGCCCACGACGGCGCGTTCGACCTGACCAAGCTGAGCGTCGGCGCCTTTGCCGGCGTCGGCACCCGCTATCACCTGCTGCGGAGCGGCGCGGCGCTCGGCGAGGGGGTGGGACCGCTCGTGGTCACCCGCACGCCGATGACCCTCGCCGAGGCGGTGCGGGGGCGCATCGCGATTCCCGGACGCGAGACCACGGCCTACAACCTCCTGCGCCTCGCGGCGCCCACGGTTGGCGAGGTCGTGGAACTTCGCTACGATCGCATCCTCTCCGCCGTGCGCGATGGCGAGGTGGATGCGGGGCTCATCATCCACGAGAGCCGGTTCACCTACGCCGAGCACGGGCTGTCGAAGGTCGCCGACCTGGGCGAATGGTGGAAGCAGGCCACCGGGCTCCCGGTGCCGCTGGCCGGCATCTGCGCGCGCAGCGACCTGGACGCCGCGACCGCTGCCGCGGCGGAGCGCGCCATTCGCGCCTCGGTGCAATACGCCTTCGACCATCCGGAGGCGAGCCGCGACTACGTGCGCGCCAACTCGCAGGAGCTGTCGGACGCGGTGTGCGCGCAGCACATCGCGCTGTACGTGAACGCGTACAGCCTGGACGTGGGCGATGAAGGGCTCCGCGCGATCGAGCGGTTGGTGCGCGGCGGCGGACCCTAGCGGTCACCGCTTGTTCTGCTTCGCCCCGTTCACGAACGCCGCGATGTCGCGCGAGAGCGCCTTGAGCAGCTCGGGATGGATGTACATCATGTGCCCCCCTTCGTAGTACTTGAGGCTGACGCGGTCCTTGTACGTGTCCTCGAACCCCAGGTGCGCGAAGGTGTGCTCGGTGGCCGCGAACGGCGTGGCCATGTCGTAGTACCCGTTGGCCACCATCACCTTGAGGTACGGGTTGCGCGCCATCGCCTGCCGCAACTCGTTCACCAGGTTCAGGTACCGGTTGTTGTACGGCGCGTAGTTCCACGGCTGCACCTGCCCCGACGTGTAGTACGGGAGGTCGGTCTCCCACTTGAGCTCGTCGCGGATGTAGTGCGAGAAGAGCGCCGTGTACGGCCCGGCGAGCGCATCGTTCGAGGGATCGGACTCCTGGAACTCCCCCGCGTCGTCGGCATCGAGCCCGGTGTAGCGCGCGTCGAGTCGCCCCACGTGCACCCCGCGGTCGCGCAGCAGCTCCTTCCGGAACCGGGAGTCGCTGACGCGGAGGTTGGCCCGCAGCACGAACTCGGCCGACAACCCCGACAACCGCGCCACCTTCTGCGCCATCGCCTGTCGCTCGGGCGCGGTGAGCGCGTTGCCCCGGTTGAGCGCCGTGAGGTACTCCCCGAACGCGAACGCGCGCGACTCCGCCACCGCCTTCCGCAGGTCGCCCTGCAGTTCCGGCGGCAGCTTCTTGTGGTACCAGGCAATGGCCGTGTACGACGGGAGGAAGTTCGCGTAGGGCAGGTCGTGCCCCGCCGCGTACCCCTTGGACAGATAGTCGAGAATCGACGACACCAGCACGATGCCGTTCAGCTCCACACCGTGACGCGACTGCAGCACCTCGGCCAGCCCCGCCGAGCGCATGGTGCCGTAGCTCTCTCCCAGCAGGAACTTCGGCGAAGGCCACCGCTTGAACTTGGTCAGGTAGAGCCGGATGAACTCCGCCACCGACTCGATGTCGCCGGT
>JANLSF010000052.1:0-6793 GCA_031362285.1 Gemmatimonadota bacterium
GTGCCCGGTACCGCGCCGGCCCCGCGGACGCGCACGCGTGGGATCAGGCGCGCCGCCCCAAGGCGTGCGCGCTCAGCCGACTGGCCCCGCTTCGACAGCTTGTGGCTGAGAAGTTGGCGCTCGAGTGGTCGCCCGAGCAAGTCGCCGGGTGGCTCCGGCAGACCTTTCCGCGCGCTTCCGGGTGGTGGCTGTCCCACGAGACCATCTATCGCAGTCTGTACGTGCAGACGCGGGCCGTGCTGGCCCGATCGCTCCTGCAGCACCTCCGCGTACGACGGACGATGCGACGGGCCAAGCCGTACTCCACGCTCGGCCTGACGCGCAGCTGCATCAAGGCGGCGATCTCGATCCACGATCGCCCGGGCGAGGTGGCATCGCGCGCGACCTTCGGCCATTGGGAGGGCGATCTGCTCTCCGGGGCGGCGCATTCGCACATCGCGACGCTGGTGGAGCGGCGCACGCGCTTTGTGCTCCTGGTGAAGCTCGCGGGGAAGAGCACGCAGGCCGTCGTCCCGGCGTTGGTCCAGGCCCTCCGCACTTTCGGGATCACGCGCTTTCGCTCCCTCACGTGGGACCGCGGCATGGAACTGGCCGATCACGCCGCGCTGACCACCCGCACCAAGGTGCCGGTGTACTTCTGCGATCCCCGCAGTCCGTGGCAACGCGGTTCGAACGAGAACACGAACGGCCTGCTGCGACAGTACTTTCCTGATGGGACTGATCTCACGACCCTCACGGACGCACGGCTGCAGTTCGTCGCCGCACGACTCAATGCGCGCCCCCGAAAGGTGCTCGGCTATCGAGCACCGGGTGACCTCCTGCAGGAGGCTGTTGCAACGACCTGTTGAACCCACTGAGTCTCTATGTCGCTCAGTACGCAGCCCTGAGGGCTAGGCCCCAGCGTGAAGTACCAGAGCCTGTCCAGACCGATCTTCGCGTAACGCTCGGCACGTTGCAGGCGATGCGACCACCCTTTCGAGCCCGGAAACTGCGCGAAGCGTGCCTCGCGATCTCGGACTGCCTCGCGCCGCGGCGTGAAGTTCTCGCGCAGTTGGCGGAGTTGCGGGTGGTTCTGCTCTGCCCGAGCCCACTCGTTCCGGTATCTCTTGAATCGCTTGCGGATTGTCTGGTCCTGAGCAACGCCCACATACTGGATGCGCGCCTCGCCTCCGAGCCACGCTCCAAAAATGTAGAGCCCGGACCGTTCAACCAACGGGTGCCTTGCGTCAAGCAAGCGAATCATCTGACGGTGTGGAATGTGCCCCGTCGGAGTATCGTCATCCGTGTGCCCGTCCCATGGTTCGCGCATTCGATTCATCATGACGTCGAATAGGCGCGCGAACTCGATGGGGGTTGAGCGTGCGTTCCAGAGGCGATCAATCATGAATGTCTTGCACGATGCACGCTCTCGGTCTACGAAAGGCCAATCGCTCGCGGTGCGATCAAGCGCGCGGCGTCGGCATAACGTGTATTCAACAGCCTACGTAGCCCCGGCATCCGCCGAGCACGGGCCGCTGTCTCCTGCAGTCTGCGCCCCCACGGCGAACGCCGCAAGCGCCCGCCTCCCAACCTCTTGTCCGCTGCCGCATAAGCCGGATAACTGGTTTATGCCCGGATAGGCCGAACGACCTATTCGGGCGACTCGGCCGCGTCGCCCGCCTCCCGCCGCTTCGTCGCGGTGGCCGCCCCCTCGGCACCGGCAGCCGCCCGCGCCACCCCGCCGCGCAGCTGCGCCAGCCCCACCCGCGCACCCCCCAGGTCCAACGGGCTCCGCACCCCCAGCCCCCCGCGGTTCAACACGTGCGTGTAGATCATCGTCGTGCTCACGTCCCGGTGACCCAGCAACTCCTGCACGGTCCGGATGTCGTACCCTGCCTCCAACAAGTGCGTGGCAAACGAGTGCCGGAACGTGTGACACGTCACCCGCTTCGTCAGCCCCGCCACCTGCGCCGCCGTCGCCACCTCCCGCTGCAGCACGGTCTCATGCAGGTGGTGACGCCGCCGCTCGCCCGTCGCCTCGTCCCGGTACGGCCGGGTCGCCGGAAACACCCACTGCCAGGCCAGCGCGCGTCCGGCGTCTCGGCCGAGCTTCCGGTTGAGCGCGTCGGGCAATTCCACGAATCCCCCGCCTGCCGCCACGTCCGCCTCATGCAATCGCCGCACCCGCTGGAGCTGCGCGCGGAGCCCCTCCACCGAGGCGCCCGGCAATACGGTCACCCGGTCCTTCTGCCCCTTGCCCGCGCGCACCATGATCTCGCCCCGCGCCAGGTCCACGTCCTTCGCCCGCAGGGTGCAGCACTCCATGAGCCGGAGCCCGCTTCCGTACAACAACGACGCCATCAGCCGCGTCGTCCCCCGCATGGCTTCGAGCACGCTCGTCACCTCCTCCATGCTGAGCACCGAGGGCATCCGGTGGGCCCGCTTCGCCCGCAGGTAGTGCGGCCCCACACTCAACGGCTCCTTCAATACCTCCCGATACAGGAACAGCAACGCCGCCAACGCCTGGTTCTGCGTGCTCGCGCTCACTCGGCGCGCTCGCGCCAACTCGCTCAGGAAGGCGGTGACCTCCGCCGCCCCCATCGTGCGGGGATGCTTCCCACGGTGGAAGCGCACATACCGGCGTACCCACAGGGCGTACGCGTCCGCCGTGCGCGGCGAGTAGTGCTTCGCGCCAACGCGCGCGCGAAGCGCGCCCAGCAGAGTAAGCGGAGGAGCCATGGGGACATGCTGGCGGATCGGCTCCCGGTACACGGCACCATTTACGCGCACGGGTGCTCCGATCATTGCCGAACGTTCCCCTCCGGGGGGGGCGTGACCGGCTTCGAGGCGACCATCGGCACACCCCCTACTGGCGCCCCCGGACGGCCACACGGAACTTCTCCCACATGGACGCCGCCCTCGCCCCCCGCCTCCTCGCCGTCGTCGGCCCCGACGGCCTCCTCACCGGCGACGACGTCACCAGTCGCTCCGCCGGCGCCCTGCGGCGCGACACCCTCAACGCGACCCTCCTCGTCCGGCCCCGCACCACCGCGCAGGTCGCCGCCGTCCTCGCCATCGCCCACGAGCTCAACCAGCCAGTGGTCACCCACGGCGGGCTCACCGGACTCGTCCACGGTTCCGACACCACCCCGGCCGACCTCGTCCTCTCCCTCGAGCGGATGACCACCATCGAGGAGATCGACGTCGCCCAGCGCGTCGCCGTCGTGCAGGCCGGCGTCACCCTCCAGTCACTCCAGCAAGCGGCTGCCGACCACGACCTCCTCTTCCCGCTCGACCTCGGCGCGCGCGGCACGGCCTCCCTCGGCGGCAACGTGTCCACCAACGCCGGCGGAAACCGCGTCATCCGCTACGGCATGACGCGCGCCATGGTCCTCGGCCTCGAAGTGGTCCTCGCCGATGGCACGATCATCAGCTCCATGAACCGGATGATCAAGAACAACGCCGCCTACGACCTCAAGCACCTCTTCATCGGCAGCGAAGGCACGCTGGGCGTCGTCACGCGCATGGTGCTCCGCCTCTTCGAGCGCCCGCGCAGCGAGGTGGTCGCCTTCGTCGCCGTGGACTCCTTCGCCAACGTCACCACCTTCCTCAAGCACATGGACCGCGCCCTGGGCGGCGCGATGTCGGCCTTCGAGGTCATGTGGCGCGACTTCTATGTCACGGTCACCACGCCCCCCGCGCCCTCAGTACCGCCGCTCGCACAGGACCATCCGTACTACGTGCTCGTGGAAGCGCAGGGAGGTGACGCCGAGCGCGACCCGGAACGGTTCGACGCCGCGCTCGAGTCGGCGCTGGCCGAGGGGATCATTGCCGACGCCGCCCTCGCCCACTCGGCCACCGAACGCGGCGCCATCTGGGGGATGCGCGACGACGTCATGCAGATGATGCGCTTCGGCATTCCGTTCACCTTCGACATCGGGCTGCCCATCCCGTCCATGGAGCGGTACGTGCAGCAGGTTCACGACGCGCTCAGGGCGCGCTGGCCCGAATGTCACTGCTGGACGTTCGGGCACCTGGGTGACGGCAACCTCCACTTCGTCATCCAGGCGGGGGACGGCGGCGCTGCGGTGCGCCGGGAGGTGGAGGCGATCGTCTACACGCCGCTGGCGTCCATCGGCGGCACGGTGTCGGCGGAGCACGGCATCGGCCTCGAGAAGAAGCCGTACCTCGCGCTCTCGCGCACCGCCGAAGAACTCGCTCTCATGCGCACGCTCAAGGGCGCGCTCGACCCGCGCGGGATCCTGAATCCGGGGAAGGTGGTCTAGCTCTCGTCAGCTCCCCACCGCACGGCGCTGCTCCGCTCAGCCGAGCCCGTTCACGAACGCCAGGAACCGGTCCACGTCGGCGCGCACGCTTCCGCATCCGAGCGACACGCGCACCGCCCCCACCGCGGCGCCCCCCATGCACTCGGCGAACTTCGGGATCGTGAAGGCGTCGCCGAGCGACTCGAGACAGTCCATCACCGGCCCGTCCTCGAAACCGAAGGCGCGCTCCGAACAGCCGGGGTTGCAGAAGCAGCCGCTGCGGATCGCGATCCCCGCCACGTGCGCGGCATCCTCGATGGTCCAGTACGGAATGATCGCGCCCGCCTGGTCCATCACGCTGAAGGCGACGGTCGCGCCGCGGTCGCGCGTGTTGGCCGGGCCGTGGATCTTGATGCGCGCCGTCCCGTTGGCATGGCGTGACGACGTCATCCCGCCGATGAGCACTTCGGCCAGCTGCTTGAGGTGCCGCGCGAGCCGCTCACGCCCGACCTCCCGCATGGCCGCGAGCGCCGGGGCGATCGCTCCCGCGGAAACGAAAGCCACCGTGCCGTCCTCGAATCCCTCGGCGCCACGCGTCAGCCGATGGCGCTGGTGCTCGACACTCACCCAATCCACCGTGCCACCCGCAAACGCCGGACGTCGCAGTTCAGCCAGCGCATCGTGCCGTGCCACCAGCGCCCCGACGCCGCCCGGGTAGCCGGCAATCTTGTACAGCGAGAGGCACACGAAGTCGGGCTTCACCCGCCCCAGGTCGAGGTCGCTCGTGGGCAGGTAGGCCGCGGCGTCGAGGAAGGTGCGCCACCCCGCGCCCCGAGCGCTCGCGAGCAGCTCCAGCGAGTGCCGCACGCCGGAGAAGTTGCTCTGGGCCGGATAGGCCATGAGCGACGGCGCCGTCACGGGCGCGTTGAACCACGCCTCCGCGCCCACGAGCCGTAGTTCGTCGTCGATCGGCAGCAGCCTCACCTCGGCGCCCTTGGCACGGGCGTACTCGCGAATGCCGTTGATCGAATTGTGGTTGTCCCGCGTAAGCGCGAAGGTGCTCCCGGCGCCGAATGGGAAGCTCTCGCCCACCAGCTTGCACGCCCCCGACGCATTGGGCGTGAAGATCACCGTGTACTCGGCGGGATCGGCGTTCAGGAAAGCAAGGATCGCCGTGCGCGCCTCGGCCACGTCGCGCGTCGCGTTCTGCGACGGCGCCGACACCGAGTGCGGATTGCCGAGCACGGCACCGGTGAGGCGGGCCGCATCGTGCGTCACGAGCGACTCGGGGTAGAGCGAGGCACCGGTGTAGTCGAGGTAGGTGGTGCCCGTGCGCGCCACGCGGGAGAGCTCGCGTGCGCGCCACGCGGTGAACCAGGCGTCGTCGGCGTCGGCGCTCGCCGGCGGCGTGTCGCCGGCGGACGTCTTGGCACGATCGGGGGCGGTCAGCATGTGGTGCGCCTCCGCAGGCGGGGCACTCGAAGGGGGTGAAGCGCGGGAGCAGCCACGGAACACGGAAGTTCACGCGGCCTGACTCCCCTCGACACTGGCCTACGCGAGGGCCAGCGTCAACCCCACGCCCCCCCCGCTCCGACCCCGCGACAGGCCACCGTCTCAGATCAGGCTGGCCATCTTCGCGAGCTGCACGAGGGCGGTCGTGTCTCGCGCGCCGAGCCGCTGCACCATGTTGTTGCGGTGGTTGCCGACGGTGTTGACCGAGATGGCGAGGCGCTCGGCGATCTCCTTGGTCTCGCGGCCGGCCGCGATCTCGGTGAGGATCTCCTTCTCGCGCGGGGAGAGCAGGTCGCCGCGCGTCGTGGCGGCGAGGTCACCGGAGTGGAGCGTCTGCACGAGCGACCCACCGGGCCCGTACACGATCCGGATCCAGTACTCCCGGAAGGTCGGCTTGAGCAGGTGGTGCACGTTCTGCACGAAGTTGAACGTGAAGGTGAAGCGCCGGTCGTCCGTGTAGTGGATCGGGACGCCCTTCGAGAACAGGCGCACCGGACGTCCATCGGTGCGGGTGTACGCGATGCCGCAGTGGAAGATCTCGATCTGCTGGCGTTCCTCGAAGGTCATGTCGCCGAGCACCCGCGAGAACCAGTTCACCGAATCCGCGGGAAAGCGGCCGTAGTCCTTGTCGAGCAGCGAGAGGAGCAGGCGCATCCGCTCGGGCTGCGACACCACGGGCATCGGTCCCCAGAAGTCCGCGCCGCCGACCTCGACCACGGGATTGTACCGGTTGTGGTCGAAGACGCCGAGCACGACGTCGGCGCTGTTGAGGCCGCGCAGCAGCAACTCGGCCTCCCGCACGAATCCCTCCATGTCGCGGATCGTGTCCTCCACGAACAGCCGGTTCGACAGCTGCGCCACGGCGCCGTAGATCGCGTCGGCCTTCCGGAGGTTCGCGAGCGCGATGTTGCTGGTCGGGGGGAGGGTCACGTGCCGTCGTTACCGTGGGCTAGTGAGAGTCACTATTCAGTCGGAAGCGGTGGGGGTTGATGCTTCATCCGGACGCAGGCGCGGCCACGAGGGCGCCCGCGGAACCC
>JANLSF010000071.1:0-9801 GCA_031362285.1 Gemmatimonadota bacterium
CAGTCCCACGGGCACCCGTGCTCGTGCAAGTACTTCAAACACTCGAGCTGACGCGACAAGGCAGCTTCGCGGCACACGAACTCGTCCCAAGGATATCCGTTCTCATGCAGGTACTTCAGGCAGTTGACGGGTGGTGCCGCCGGCGTCACAGCCGGACACAACCGCCCGAAAAAAAGCCGACCGCAATTTCAACAGGGGATGACAAGTGTCCGACAATGAAGGCATATTGCCTGAGGGACGCACATCATGAGCAATACCGACCCCCATGGGGACGCTGCGGTTCTGACCGCCGGTGCCGCGATCGGCACGGCGAAGGCCGGCATGGTCATGGTCCATGGCCGCGGCGCCAACGCCGCCGACATCCTGTCGCTGTCGGAGATTTTCGAACGGCCCGATATTGCGTATTTCGCGCCGGAGGCGACGGGCCACACCTGGTATCCGCGCCCGTTCACCGCCCCGGTCGAACAGAACGAGCCCTATCTCGGCTCGGCGCTCCGCACGATTGCCGGGCTCCTTGCAGGGCTTGCCCGCGACGGGGTCCTGCCTGAACGAATCGTGCTCCTCGGCTTCTCGCAGGGCGCCTGCCTCTGCTCCACGGCCGCGCAGCGCCGTCCGGCGCGCTACGCCGGGGTGATCGTGTACTCGGGCGGGCTCATCGGCCCGCCGGGCACCACGTGGGCCGAGGCGGGCGACTTTGCCGGGACACCGGCCTTCTTCGGCTGCAGCAACGTGGACGGGCACATTCCCGAGGAGCGGGTGCTCGCGAGTGCCGCGCTCTACGAGCGGATGGGGGCGACGGTCACCACGCGCATCTACCCGTGGATGGGGCACCTCGTGAACGACGACGAGATCGCGTTCACCCGGGCCCTGCTCGAGGAGCTCGTTGCACGATAGGCGGTGCACTCCCGCGCGACGGGCACCGGCTGCCGCGCGGGAGGTCGTGGTCGCTCAGCGTGTCGCGGGTGCCGGCGAGTAGGGCGCCAGCGTCATGAAGACGGCGTCGGGCGCCTTCGCGAGGATCTTCCCGTCGGCCTCGCTGGCGTCGCGCACCTTGATCCACTCGGGGTCGGTGGCGAAGGCCACCCAGTTCTTGCCCGCCGCCTCGCGGCTCTCGTGCGAGAGCACGTAGATGAGCGTGTTGTCGCGACGCGCCGAGTCGGTGGGGATCCAGTACAGCTCGTTGCGCATGCCGTGCGCCTCGAACAGCTGCATGGTGTGCTCCGCGAACCGCTTGTGCAGTGCGGGGAGCCGCCCGGGCAGCGTGGTGTAGGTGCGCAGTTCGTACACGCGCGTCGAAGCGGCGTGGCCGGAGGCGACGCCGGCACGGAATCCCATGGTGCCCACGGCGAGGAGGGCGAGGACGCTGAACACGATCCGCTTCGGATTCATCTGGGGAGTCCGGTGAGTGAGGCGATGCCTGCCGTAGCCCCGCCAAGGTAGCACGGGAGCGCGCGGTTCGGCGCGCTCTCGCCGGCGACGCTCACCCGCGGTCGGGATAGCGCAGCACGGGGCCCACGCGATCGGCCCAGTCCTCGGTGGTCGTCCACGTCGCCAGCTGCGCGCCATCAATGGCACCGGCGTGCGCGTCCAGCTGCGCCCTGACGTCGGCGCGTGCCACGAGGCGATCGAAGTGTCCGTCGCCGGAAGGGTTGACCGTGGTGGGGTACGGCGCCCAGGCGAAAGTGGCGCGGTGCGTGGCGATCACCGTCGCGAGCAGCTGCAGCCCGAGCGCGACCGGCCGGAACGACGTCACGTCGGTGACCACGATGCGAACGCCGCGGCACGGGACGCCGGCGTAGGGCGCCGAGGTTGGCACAAAATGATGGGGCTCGAGCGTGGCGCCGCGTGGGGCAGCGGCATTCACCCGCCTCGCCACGGCGTCGGCGTCGAGCCACGGCGCGCCGATTCGCTGGAACGGCGCATCGGTGCCGCGTCCCACGCTCACGTTGGTCCCCTCGAACAGGCCGGTGCCGGGGTAGCACAGGGCCGACTCCCATGCCGGCATGGCCGGCGACGGGGGCACCCACGCGAGCCCGGTGTCGGGCCACGTCATGTGACGCGACCACCCCTCGCAGGCAACCACGCGCAGGTCGGCGTGTGGCCACCGCTCGCGCTGCCAGAGCCGCGCCAGTTCGCCGAGGGTGAGCGCATGGCGAATCGGGATCCGGTCGCCCCCCACGGACGAGGTGAGCGCGGGCTCGAGCATCGGCCCCTCGGCCAGCGCCAGCGTGCCGCCCATCGGGTTGGGGCGATCGAGCACGACGAGCGGCACGCCGTGCTCCGCGCACGCGGCCAGGCAGTGGAAGAGCGTCCACGCGTACGTGTAGAACCGCGCCCCGACGTCGGGGATGTCGAACAGCAGCAGGTCGAGATCCGCGACCTGCGCGCGTGACGGCCGGAGCTGGCCGCCGTAGAGCGAGACGACGGGAAGCCCGGTGCGGGCGTCGACGCTGTCACCCACGGAGGCGCCATCAGCGGCGTCGGCGCCCAGTCCGTGCTCGGGGCCGAACAGCCGGACGATCGGCACGCCCGCCTCGCGCAGCGCCACGCGCGTGTGCATCGTCGCGTTGGCCGCGAGCCGCGCCGCGTCGTTGGTCGCCAGCCCCACGCGCGTCGGGGTGCCGAGCAGTTCGGGGCGCGCCGAGACGATGTCGGCGCCGAAGCGCACCGTCACGCCGAGGGCCTGCGCCGCACCGACCGCCGGTAGAGCAGCCACCCCAGCGCGGTCGGGCCCACCACGCCGGCGAACATCTTCCCCTCGAACACCGCGACGCTGGTCACGTCGGCCGTGGGCAGGAAGGCGGCGACGATCCCGACCATCGTGGTCACGAGCCCCACCGCCCCGGCCACGCGCGTGGCCGTGCGCACGCCGGCGAGCCGCACGAGCACGAGAAAGAGGTACGCGAACGGAATCAGCTGGATGACCACGGCGGCCTTGAGCAGCACCTGGTATGCCTCGGCCACCGATGAGCCGACCAGCGAGATCACCGTGAACAGGGCGGCCAGCAGCGCGCACACCGCGAGCGCCACGTGCGGGGACTGCCAGCGCGGATGCACCCGGCCGAGCGCGGCCGGCAAGGCGCTCGTGAGGCCGGCCACGAACGGCACGCGCGCGGAGCCGGCAAACCAGGCCGAGCATGCGCCCCCGATGGCCACGCCCAGCACGACGGCCACGGGCGCCACGATCCACTCCGCGCCGGCGGCCACGGCACCCGCACTCACCGCCTGCATGATCCCCTGGATCACTCCCAATTGCCCGATCGGCACCAGCGCGAGCACCGCGGCGGTCACCAGCAGGTAGGACGTGAGCGAGATGCCGCCGGCCACGAGGATGGCCGGCTTGAGGTCACGGCCCGGATGGCGGATCTCGTCGCCCATGGTGGAGGCGAGTTCGGCGCCCACGAGCGCGTTGCACATGACGCTGAAGCTGGCCACCATCCCCCATCCCGCGCCCACCACGAGCGGCGGCTGTTCGGCCACGCCGCGCCGCCAGGCGAGCAGGGCGGCGAGCAGCACGAGCAGGACGCTCAGCGCCGCCCCCACGCCGCCGATGTTCTGGATCCACTTGCCGATGCGCAGCCCGCGGATGTTGAGGGCCGCGATGAGGGCGAGCCATCCGAACGCGATGCCCGACACGAACAGCTTGTCGTTCACGAGGCCGGCCGAGCGGTCGCCGCCGGCGAAGGCGAAGATCCCCGCCATGTAGACGAGGAGCACGGGGACGTAGAAGAGGTTGTTGGTCCAGTAGCACCAGCCGGCGATGAAGCCGTGCGCGTCGCCGAGCTCCTCGCGGATCCAGAGGTAGATGCCCCCCTCGCCGGGATGGCGCCGCGACATCACCACCACGGCGATGGCCTCGGGGACGAAGAAGGCCACGAAGGCCAGCGTCCAGAGCAGCAGCGACACGCGGCCGTGCACCGCCGTCGGCGGCACGTTGTTGATGTTGACGATTGCGACGATCTTGAGCAGGACGAGGTCGACGCGCCCGAGCGTGCGCGGAACGCCCGGCTCGGCCACTAGCGCGCTCGCGTGAGTTCACCCACCGCGCGATGCGCGTGGTCGATCGCGGCGTCGGTGTACGAGTAGGCGCCGGCGTCGGAATTGGCGATCGCGATCCGCCCGAACGGGCGTCGCGCCACCTCGCAGGGCGTCTCGCCCCCGTTCACCCAGAAGTCGTCCCAGAGGGAGTTGTACTGGTAGGCGTAGCCGTGCGGCCACCGGTTCACCGTGATGCCGACGATGTCGGTGGCGGGATCGAAGCCGCCCGGGCCGAGGATGCGCGCGAGGTCGTCGCGAATCGATCGCTCGATCGCGTCGAACGGGGTTTCGTACAGCTCGCGGCGCCCCGCCCGGTGCTGCTCGCGAATCGGGAGTCCCGGCTGGCACGCCGCCTTGGACAGGTGCAGCGCGATCGGCTTGCCGGGGTCGGTGGTGTGATGGTAGTCGCCGATGCTGACGGGAAAGTCGAGGCTCACCGACGGATGCCACGCGTGCGGCGCCGTCACGGTGTTCACGCCGAGCCGCTGGAACGCGGTCCACTGCCGGATGACGACGTTGGTGTAGACGAGCGGCACCTTGATCGCGAAGGCCAGCGCCTCCTGCTGCCTGGCCGGCAGTGTGGGGCAGAGCAGGGGAATCCCCGCATGCCACGAGGCGAGCACCACGTGCTGCGCGGCCACCGACTCGTGCCGGCCGTTGCGCACGTAGTCGATCCGCACCCCCGTGGAGGCCTCCGCACGGCCGACGTGCTCGACGCGCACCACCGCGCTGCCCAGCCGGATGCGCACGGGCGCCGACGCGTCGTCGAGGCGACCATAGTCCGCGCGCGCGGTCACGATGTCGTCGGCCGTGCGGCCGGGGATGGCGCCGGGAACGAGTTGCCGCACGAGGAGCCGCGCCACCGACGCGCTGCCGTCGGGGAAGTGGAAGTAGTAGCGCTCCGCCTCGGTGTTCGGGATGGCGTCGTAGTTCTGTCCCGGGCCGGCACTCCGGTCGAGCCCCATCCCCTGGAAGCCGGGGAAGCCGAGGCCGAAGGCGTCCTGCGCGGGCACGGCGTCGATGCCGGCGCCGAACAGCCCGTGGGGGCGCGTCTGGAACAGGGGCAGGATCGACGGGTCGAGCTTCCACAGCTGCGTGAGGAAGTCGGCATAACTCACGCGGGCGAGCCGCCGCTTCTTCTCGGGCCCGTCCATTCCGGGATACGGATCGAACGACTCGGTGTAGAGCCGCCGGAGGTCCGCCTTGGCTGCGTCGGAGAGTGGCGCGGCCGCCAGGAAGGCATCGTCATCGGCGCGCGATGAACCGGCCACCAGCAGGTCGCGGCCGAAGTGCTCGCGATCAAAGAAGAACCCCGGCTTGAGGCCGAGCGAGCGGTACAGGGTGCGGTCGATCGCCTGCTCGAACCGGCTCACGTCGATGCCGAGTTCGGTGATGAGCCCCCTGGCCACGGCGCTGTAGGGGGCCGGGCTGTCGATCGACTGCGTGCCGCCGTAGCCGATGATCGTGCGGTCGCCGGCGGTGAACTCGTTGCGCTTGGCGTGTCCGCCGAAGTCGTCGTGGTTGTCGAGCACCAGCACGCGGGCGCCGGGGTTGGCCTGCCGGTAGTAGTGGGCGGCGGCCAGCCCGCTGATCCCGGCCCCCACCACCACGAGGTCGTACGGGCGGTCAACCGAGCGAGCCCGGCCGAGCGACTTGGCCAGCGTGCCGTCGCGCAGGGCGTGGAAGGTCTCGAAGGAGCCCACGTGCGAGCCGCGGAGCCCCATGCGCGCCGGCGGGTAGTCCGCGGTCACGGGCACGTCCTGCGCGCCGTGGGCGCGCGCCCAGGGCGCGAGCATCGCGCCCCCCACGCCGAGGGCCACGCCGTCGAGGAAGTCGCGCCGCGTGATGGTGCGGTCCATGCCGAGGTCGCGATCGCTCACAGTCCCCCCAGCGAAACAAGCTTCGATTCGAGGTACTCCTCCAGCCCCTCGGCCCCGCTCTCGTGGCCCACGCCGCTCTGCTTCCACCCGCCGAACGGCGCCTCGGTGGCGTGCGGCGTCCATTCGTTCACCCCCACCATGCCGAACTGCAGCCCCTCGTACGCCTTCACCGCGGCCTTGAGGTTGTTGGTGAACACGTACGCCGCGAGTCCGTACGGCGTGGCATTCGCGAGCGCGATGGCTTCATCGAGGTCGCCGAACGACAGCACGGGCATGACCGGACCGAAGATCTCCTCGTGGAACACGGGCGAGTTGGGCGTCACCCCCGACAGCACGGTGGGCTCGTAGAAGTACCCCGCCGCGAGCTGCGGCGGCCGCTTCCCGCCGGTGCGCACCGCCACGCCGCTCCCCGCCGCGGCCGTCACCAGCGCCTCCACGCGGTCGCGCTGCCGCGCATTGATGAGCGGTCCCACCTGCGTCTCCTTCTCGATCCCGGGTCCCAGGCGCAACTGCACCGCCTTGGCCGCGGCCACCTCGGCGAACTGCTCGGCGGCGGCCTCATGCACGAGGAACCGCTGCGGCGCCACGCACACCTGCCCGTTGTTGCGGAACTTGGCGCTCACCGCGGCGGCGGCGAGCGCGCCCACGTCGGCATCGGGGAGGATGAGCACCGGCGCATTGCCCCCCAGCTCGAGCGAGAGCCGCGTGACGGTGCGCGACGCGCCGTCCATGAGGAGCTTCCCCACCCGCACGCTCCCCGTGAAGCTGATCTTCCGCACGGCGGGATGATCGAGCATCTCCTGCCCCATCCCCTCCGGGTCGCCGTTCACGAGGTTCACGACCCCCTTGGGAATCCCGGCCTCGACGAGCAGCGCCGCGAGCTCCATGGCCGTCATCGGGGTGAACTCCGACGGACGCGCGACGATCGTGCAGCCCGCCGCCAGTGCCGCCGCCCACGCGCGCGCCGGGTTGTACGCCGGGAAGTTCCACGCCGTGATGATGCCGATCACCCCCATCGGCTGGCGCAGCACGGTCATCCGCTTCGACGCCACGCGCGACGGGATCGTGCGCCCGTAGGCGCGCTTCCCCTCCTCGGCGAACCATTCGAACAGGTCGGCGGCCACGAACCACTCGCCCTTCCCCTGGGCCAGCGGCTTGCCGCTCTCGAGCACGGTGACGCGGCCGAGCGCGTCGGCACGCTCGCGCATGAGGGCGGCAGCCCGCATCAGGATGGCGGCGCGTTCGTACGGCGTCCTGGCCGCCCACGCCGGGAAGGCGCGTTCGGCGGCCTCGATCGCGGCGCGGCAGTCGGTGCGGTCGCCGAACGGCACGGTGCGGATGACCGTCTCGGTGCCCGGGTTGATCAGTTCCCAGCTGCCGCCGTTGGCGGCGTCCACCCATGCGCCGTCGATCAACTGCTGGTATGTCGTGGTCGTCATGGCCCGAAGGTCCGCGAAAGGCGATGGAAGGAAGTCGCGTGCGGGCGGCGCGCGAGCGGGAACAGTGGTGCGGTCACGCCTGGTACGCGAGGGTGCCCGCGAGATATGTGGCCTCGACCCTGAGCCCCGTAAGGCCGCGCGGCGCGACGGCCAGCGGATTTCCGGAGAGGATCGCGACGTCGGCCCACTTGCCGGGGGCCAGGCTGCCCCGATTGCCGTCGTCTCCCGACGCGATCGCCCCGCCCATGGTGTACGCGTACAGCGCCTCGGTTGCCGAGATGGCCTGCTCGGGGAGGATCGCCGACCCCGCTCCATCCTCGCGGTCGATGGCCGAGCGCATCCCCTGCAGCGGGTTGTCGTTCTCCACCACCGGCGCGTCCGACGAGAGCGCCACGGTGATCCCCGCATCGAGCATGGCCCGCACCGGATAGGTGCGGGCGAACAGGGCGTCGCTCAGGTACTGCCGGAAGTTCTTCCCGAGTTCGTGCAGGAAGATCGTCTGCGGGGAGGCGATCACGTTGAGCCGTGCCGCCAGCGCCAATTGCGCCGCACTGGGCAGGCCGAAGTGCTCGATCCGGTGGCGCATGCGCCCCGTGCCCAGCGCCGCATACACGCCGAGCACCTGGTCGATGGCGACGTCGCCGATGGCGTGCGTGGCCACGCGCAGCCCCGCCAGGTGCGCCTCGCGCGCGAGCGCGAGCAGTTCGTCGCGCTCGAAGCGCAGCACGCCGCGCGTGTCCGCATGGCGGTACGGCACCGAGAGCGCGGCGGTCGCGCCCGAGAGGCCGCCGTCGGCGAGGAACTTGACCGTGTCCACGCGCAACCGGTCCGACACGAACCGCTCGGGCAGCGGCACCACACCCACGCCGTCCACCTTCCGCAGCGCCATCACGTTCACGCGGCTCGGGAGCGTCCCCTGCTCGTCCATCCACCGGTACACCGCCAGCAGCTCGGGGCTCACCCCGGCATCGTTGGTCGAGGTGATGCCGAGCGAGAGCTGGTGCGTGAGGCCCGCGCTGATCATCGCCGCGTAGTCGTCGCGCGTGGGGGGTGGAAGGTGCCGGTTGATGAGCCCCATCGCCGTTTCATGCAGCAGTCCCGTGGGTTCACCCGCCGCGTCGCGCCCGATCACGCCACCGGCGGGGTCGGGGGTGTCACGCGTGATGCCGGCGCGTGCCAAGGCCACGCTGTTCGCCGCGTAGATGTGTCCGCAGGTGCGGGTCAGCACCACCGGCCGGTCGCTCACGGCCCGGTCCAGCTCGGCGCGCGTCGGCGCACGCCCCTCGGCCAGCTTGGCCTCGTTGTAGCCGCGCCCCAGCAGCCACGCCGATGCGCCGAGCCTCGCCTGCGCCGCCGGCAGCAGCGCGAGGATCTCGCTGACCGACTCCGTGCGGCGCAGGTCCAGCATCGTGGTGAGCAGGTGGCCGATCTTCCAGATATGCGCGTGCGCGTCGATCAGGCCGGGGATGAGCGTGCGGCCGTAGAGATCCACGCGCCGGGTGGACGCGCCTGCCATCGACCGGATGTCGGCCGAGCGCCCCACCGCCGTGATCTTGCCACCGGTGACGGCCAGGGCTTCCGCGACCGGCATCCCCGGCTCCTGCGTGAGCAGGACGCCGTTGTCGAAGATCAGGTCGGTCACGGGCGCTTCACCCGACGGTGGCGGGTGCGAGTCGCGACGCCTCGACGGCGGCGAGCGCCTCACCCATCACGCCCAGCCCCTCGCGGAGTTCCGCCTCGGTGATCACGAGCGGGGGGAGGAAGCGGATGCAGTTGCTGAAGAGCCCCGCGCGCATGGCGATGACGCCGCCCTGGACCGTCTTCCGGATGATGGCCAGCGTTTCTTCCGGCGCCGGCTCCCTGGTCGCGTGGTCGCGCACGAACTCCACCAGCATCATCGGGCCCAGCCCGCGCACGTCGCCCACGAGCGGATGCCGCGTCTTCCAGCCACCCAACACCTCGCGCATGACGTCGCCCAGCCGGTTGGCGTGCGCGAGGAACGCCGGCTGCCGGATCATCTCGATGGCCTGGATGGCGGCAGCGCAGGCCACCGGGCTGCCGCCGTACGTGCCCCCCACGCCGCCCAGGTGCGCGGAGTCGAGGACGTCGGCGCGTCCCGTGACGGCGCTGACCGGCATCCCGGCACCGAGCGACTTGGCGGTGACGATCAGGTCGGGAGCGATGCCATACTGCTCGATGGCGAACATCGTCCCCGTGCGACCGAATCCGCACTGGACTTCGTCGGCGATCATCAGCATGCCGTGCTCGGTGCACAGCTCGCGGATGCGGCGCAGGAAGCGCGGCGGCACCGGCAGGAAGCCGCCCTCGCCCTGCACCGTTTCGACGAGGATCGCCGCGACGGCCGAGGGATCCACCTGCGACACGAGGGCCTGCTCGAGCTGCCGGATGCTGAAGTCGAGGTAGTCGTCGTCGGTGAGCGTGGC
>JANLSF010000085.1:0-4794 GCA_031362285.1 Gemmatimonadota bacterium
ACCGCCTTGGCCCCGCGCAGCTGCGCGATGAGCACAGCGAGCGCGGCGAGCACCGGTGGATCCGTCATCGCGACCACCAGGTCGGGACGCGGACCGCCGAGGGCGGCGACGAAGGCGCCGAGCAGGTAACTCACGTAGTCCACGAGGCGGCCCACGAGCGACCCGCGTGCGGCCCGCGTGGACCAGACGCGTCGAATCGCCACGCCGCGACGGGATTCGTGCGCCGCGAGTGGGGGGCCATCGCCAGTGTACGGCGCCTGGCTGGCGATCACCCGCACCTGCCAGCCCATCGCCGCGAGGTCCTCGGCGAGGTCGGCCAGCATCTGGCCCGTGGCGGCGACGTCGGGCCAGTAGAAGCGGTTGAGGAAGGTGACGCGCGGCGTGCGATCGGCGTTCACGGCTGCACCAGCGAGGCAGGGGCGGCGCCACCGTGCGCGAGCCACTGGTACACGTCGACCATGGCGGTTGCCGCCAGATCCCACGAGAGCGCTCGCTCGGCGTACCGGCGGGCGGCCTGCCCCATGTCGGCGCGCTCCGCATCGGTGGCGGCGGCGAGGTGGCGGATCGCCTCGGCGAGGGCAGGGGCCGTGGGGGCCACCCACCAGCCGCAGCGCTCATTGACCAACGCGCGCCAGGGGGTGCCCGTGGTGGCGATCGCGGGGCGGCCCGCGGCGAGTCCCTCGCCGATCGCCACGCCGAACGACTCGGAGTACGAGGGCAGCACGATCGCATCGCTTGCCGCGAGCAGCGCCCACTTGTCGGTGTCCGACACGCGGCCCCGGAGCGTGACGGACTCGCCGACGCCCGAGCGTGCGATGGCGCGACGGATCGTCTCGGCGTAGCCGTCTTCGTCAGGGCCGGCAAGGACGAGCGACCATCCCGCTGGGCGTGCCAGCGCCCAGGCGTCCACGAGGGTGGTGAGCCCCTTGATGGGCGACAAGCGCCCGAGGAAGAGCAGCTGGCGCTCGGGGCGCGCCGGGTCGGGCGCTCGCACCTGCGGTGGGAGCTCCACGCCGTTCGGAACGAGCACGACCGGCATTCCGAGCCCAAGTGCGAGCAGCGTCTGCGCTTCTTCCACCGACGTGGCGTGGAGCGCGCCGGCCGACGCGATGTCACGGCGCGCATGCAGCGCCCAGGCCACGCGCTTGCGGACGCCGCGGTGCGCGCGGGCCCACGGCTGCAGCATGCCACGCGGGCTCACGACGAGGGGGAGCCGCTCGCTCCGGGCCAGCGCGGCCATCGCCCGGTTCGTCACCCGCCACATGCCGTGATCGTGCAGCACGTCGGGTCGGCCCATGGACACGCGCGTCGCGAGCGCGCCGCGGATGCGCGGCATCCAGAGCGCGAGGCCGTTGGCGTCGAAGAGCCCCGGGACCGCGGTGAGCGTGACGGCGGGATGGTGCGGCCGGACGATCGGATCGTGCGGCGTCGCATTGTCGGCCGTGACGAGGTCGACGCGGACGCCATGCGCGGCCAGGGCGTCGGCGAGCGCGGGGATGGAGCGCGCGGGGCCACCGTAGCTCTCGCGCAGGCTGAGTGCGGCATGCAGGACGCGGAGTTCGGCGGTCATCGCGCCACTCCCCCGTATTCCGCGCGTCGCACCACCCCGCGGTACAGCGCCTCCCACTGCGCCGCAATCGGTCCCGGCGCGAACCGCTCGGCGTTCACGCGGCCGGCGGCGACGCGGACGTCGCGCTCAGGCCCCGCGCGCAGCGCGTCGCGCACGCCCCGGGCGATCGAGGCGGTGTCGAGCGGATCAACGAGCCAGGCGGCGCCGCCGGCGGTGTCGCGCATCGGCGCGCGATCACTCGTGACCACCGGGCGACCCATCGCCTGCGCCTCCGCGATCGGGAGCCCGAAGCCTTCGTACAGCGTGGGAAAGAGCACCACGTGCGCACGGGCATACGCGGCACGCAGCGTCTCGTCATCCAGGCGGTCGTGCTGCTCGAGGTGAACGCCGGCCTGCGCCGCAGCGCGTCGCTCAGCGTCCCCGAGCGGCCCGACCACCAAGGCGCGAAGCCCGAGCCCCGCCAGCGCCCCGAGGGCGCGCGCCACGTTCTTGTTCGGCGTGGTGCCCACGATGAGCACGAGCGGATCGCCGTCCGGGATCGGGCCATGACCGGCGGCGAAGCGCGGATCGACGGCCGGCGGAATCACCGTGATGCGCTCCACCGGCACGCCCGTGTGCGCCGCGACGCGCTCGGCGGTGAACGGCGAAATCGCGGCGAGGGTCACGCCGCGCCGGGCCGGCAGTCGCAGCCACCCCCAGGCCATCAGGGCGCGCTTGAGGGGGTTCGGCCACGTCTCGTGGATGCAATCGAGCACCGTCACGACGGTGCGCGCCGGATCGGTCGCGGCGCCGGCGAAGGTGATGTCGCCCAGGATGTGGAGGACATCCGCCGGCTCGGCCGCGGCCGCCCGGGCAATGGCCCACCGGTCGAGCAGCCCGCGGCTCTCGAGCGGGGCCACCGCGAGGCGCACGTCGAGCCTGGGCGCGAGTGCGGCGCGCACGAGCGCGAAGCTCTGCTCCACGGAGTGGTTGGCGACGGCGCGCGGACGGCGCTGGAAGTGGACGACGCGCACCGGCGCGCTCGCCTACGGGACGCGCGCCAGCGGCGCGGAGCGACGCCGGAGGGCGCCGAGTTGCACGAGCAGCCGGTCGAGCAGGAGTGCCGCTGCCCCGATGAAGAGCAACGTGGTGAGTGCGACGCCGAGCGTGCGATCCCACGACCGTTCAAACAGGTAGATCGCGAGCCAGAAGGAGATGGAGGTGGCGCCGGTGGCGATGTCGACGTGCACGAACAGGCGCCAGATCCGCTTGTACAGCCATCCGAGCAGGAGCCCGAGCAGCGCGATCGGCACGAGCAGCAGCGGCATCCCGAAGTCCACGTACGCTTCGGCCACGTAGCCGAAGGCGATCGAGGTGTTCTGCTCGACGCCCGCGACGTTCAGCCCGGCGTAGCGGCGCACCTTGTCGGAGTCCGACAGCAGGCCCGCCTTGTCGCTGAAGAAGAAGCGCGGCGTGAGCACGTGCACCACGGCGTTGAGCAGGAAGGCGCCACCCGTATGCGCCACCTCGCGGGGCACCCGCTTGAGGGCGAACGAGGGATAGTACACCTGCCAGATGCGGTCCACCGTCTTCCGGACGGACGATTGCACCGCCGGGCCGCCGCGTTCGAACCACTCGAGCGCCAGCTGCTGCACGAGCGTGATCTTGTCCTCGCGCGAGGCGGCAAGCGCGGCGTCCTCGTCCTGCGCTTCCCGATACTGCGACTTGATGCCCGTCCACACGAGGCTGGTCACCGTCATCGCGCCCACCAGGCCGAGGCCGATGACCCAGTGCGAGGCGCGCTTGCGGTCGAACGCCTCGATGAGCGCGAGCGTGGCGATCACGATGACCTCGCGGAAGCTCGCGAAGTACGACGCGAGGCCCAAGGTGATCTCGAGGGCGAGGATCAAGGCAAACCACCCCATCCGCAGCTTCGGGCGCAGGAGGCGGCGAAAGAGGAGGTAGAGGACGGCCAGTCGCGCATAGGCGAAGAAGACGGCCCCCTGGTACAGCCCGGAGAACGCCGCAAAGGTGGCGGTGAGCTCGAGGAAGAGGGCCGACAGCACGGTGGCGCCCACGTACACGGTGATGAGTTGTCGCCACGTCAGGGCCGACTCCTGCGCGCCTGGCATCGCGCGCACGCCGGCCATGCCGAGACGCAATCCCACCGCCAGCGCGAGGATCGCGGCGAGGCTCACCTCCACCATGGGGCGCCAATCGGAATCGACGGCCGAGTCGAGCACGTCGCCCGTGAACGCCATGTACAGGAGCCCGGCCGAGACCTGGGCCCACTGGTAGGTCCACGCCACGGCCAGCACGGGGGTGCCCGGGCCCGTGCGCAGGATTCGCCAGGCGAACAACAGCGACCCCAGCGAGGCGGCGACGAGCCAGTCGCCGGTGTACGCCCAGCTGCCCAGCAGCACCGCCGCGATCAACGCACCGGGAGGGAGGAGGCGTCGCGTGGAGACGAGGGCCGCGGTGACGGCGGGAGCGGGGGCGGCGGCGGCAGTCATGCAGTCGAGGGACGCAGGGCAAGCCAGCGCAGCAACACCGCGCCGCCGCGAAGCCGCGAGAGGATATCCCGGAGGGCGCCGGGGAACGCCACCCGAAGGCTGGCAATCGCGGCCACGGCGAAGGTGGGCAGCATGATCGTCAACTGGACGCCGGCACGGAGGCCGTCGAGTGGCGCACGCAGCGCCTGCGTGGCCGCCCCCCCCGCGGCGGCCGCCATGAGGGGCGGCGCGAGCACCGGCCATCCCCACCCGGCGCCGAAGTGCCGGGCCGCGACCCGCAGCGCCACCAGTCCGGCGACCAGTTCGGCGGCGGCCGCCAGCCACGCGTACCGCTCGAGCCCGATGCCGGCCATCGTCAGCACCGCCAGCGGCGCAGCGAGCGTCGCCTCGACCGCCGTGAGCGCCAGGGTCGCGCGCAACCGGGACGCGGCCTGCACGACGAGCAAGCCGGCGGTGAAGGTCACCACGCCGAGCCCGGCCAGCGCGGCCGGCCAGATGAGCGCGTCGGCGGCCACCCACTTGGCGCCGTAGAGCACGCGCGAGAGTTGGGGGCCCATGAGCCCGAGCCCCACCGCCGACGGCACCGCGGCGAGCAACGAGGCCTGCGCGAACAGGGTGGTGTGCCGCGCGAAGGTGGCGCGATCACCCGCGCTCCGGGGCAGCAGGGGATAGACCGTGTCGCGCAGCACGCCGGCGATGCGCCCCGTGGTGTGCGTGTGGAGGGCCTGGGCG
>JANLSF010000166.1:0-4041 GCA_031362285.1 Gemmatimonadota bacterium
GCGGCGCGGGGCGCGCGGGACACCCGGTGGGCTCGTACGTGTCCGCGATCGAGACGATCTGCCACCCCGCTCCCGTGCGCAGCAACTGGAACGCGTCCATGCCGCAGTGGCTGAACGTTGACCCGAAGTGGAAGTCGTACGCGGCCCAGACCGTGGCCATCGTGCCGCGCAGGCGCACCTCGGCGTCGAATAGTCGCTCGGTCCAGAGCGGACGTGGATCACGCACGATAGACGCGATGAACTCCTCGCTTGTGAGCAGCTGCATGCGCGTGCCTCCCCCCGCCGCCGGGCGCATGCCCAGGAGGCGGGCGTTCGGGTGGAGCACGGCATGCAGCACCGCCGTGTCGCGCGCGCGCATGGCGGAAGCGAACCGCTGCGTCACCGCGAGAACCTCCCGCGTCTCGTCCGCCACGGCGCCGGCAGGCTGGGCCGGTGCCCGGACCGACAGGGAGACCAGCACCAGCAGCGCCGCGCCCCACCGTTGTGCGTCGACCATGCGTGTCGCCTCGTCGTTCGTGACCACCTGCGGGCGGCGCCCGGGAAGGCCACAAGCTGGCGGGCCGTCGCTGGGGGCGCTTGTACGTTCGTGCGGTGCAACCCCCCCGGAAGGACCTGACGTGGTGCCGCTCGCGACGCCCGCGGACGCGAGACGCGGACCGCAATCCCGTTCAAGGCCGCTCCGCCACCGACCCCTAGACTTCACGCATGGCCTCCCTCCTGTCCGCGCGCGCGACGACACGCGCCGTCCTCCCCGCGCTCCTCGGCGCCCTCGGCGCCTGGTCCATCGTGGCCCCGGCAGCCGCCGCACGCCCGGCGCGCGTCACGACGCCTCACGATTCGACCTTGCGGCGCGCGCCGGACACCGCCAGCGGCGCACCGCTGGTCCGGCCGCGATACGGCGATGTCTTCACCGCGTTCCGCACCGAGCGACTCGCCGAGGGCGTCTACGCCTTCATCTCCCCCGATTCGCGCTCGGCGTTCGTCTCCGGCAACTCGCTGCTCGTGGTGGGCGACACGGCCGCACTCGTGGTGGACGCGGGGCACTTCCCGTCACTCACGCGTCGCATCATCGCCGAGGTCAGGCGGCTGACGAAGAAGCCGGTGCGCACGCTCGTGAACACGCACTGGCACGAGGATCACCTGGGGGGAAACGCCGACTATGCGGCGGCCTTCCCGGGGCTCCGGATCGTGAGCACCAACGCCACGCGAGACACGATCCGGACCAAGGTGCCGGCGATGATCGCCGACGAGGTGCAGAGCTACCCCGGCTACCTGAAGCAACTGCGCGCCATACTGGCCAAGGGGACGCGCCCCGACGGCTCCGCGATTCCGCCGTTCTCGCTCGCGTACAACCGCAACGAGGCCGACGACCTCGAGCGCGCCATCGCCGAGCTGGCGACCGTGAAGGTGACGCCACCCACCGTGGGTTTCGACCGCGAGATGACGGTGGACCTCGGGGGACGATCAGTGAAGCTCCTCTGGCTCGGGCTCGGCAACACGCCGGGCGACGCCGTGGCGTGGGTCCCCGACGCCCGTGTGGTGGCCACCGGCGACCTCGTGGTGGCGCCCACGCCGTATGCGTTCGGGTCGTTCATCTTCGAGTGGCCGGTCACGCTGCGCGCGCTGATGGCCCTCCCCGCCACCGCCATCGTGCCCGGACACGGTCCGGTGATGCGCGACTGGCGTTACGTGACGGCCGTGACAACGATGCTCGACTCGCTGGGCGCCCGGATGACCCGCGTCGTCGCCACCGGTGCCACGCTCGATTCCGCACGCAGGCGCATCGACCTCTCCGCGTTCCGTGGACAACTCGCGGGAGACGACCCATACCTGCAACGGGCGTTTGACAGCTTCTTCGTGGAGTCGGCCGTCGAACGGGCCTACGAGGCGGCGCGCAAGCGGGCGGCGCGGTAGCGGCGGCGGCGCCGACGTCCTACGCCGCGGACACCTTCCGGATGTCCTCCGCCACCGTGCGCGACGCCGCGAAGAGCACCAGCGCCAGCAGCACGCCGATCACCGGCACGATGAAGAAGGCGTCGTGCAGCCCGGTCGCCCGGAACGCATCGGTCATGGCCGTGCCGCCACCCGCGGCCATGGCGCGCTTCGCCATGCTGTCCGACAGCATCCCGAGCACGGCCGTGCCGAAGGCGCCCCCCAGCACGTACATCCAGAAGAAGTAGACGGCCATCGCCGTGCCGCGCAGGCGCGCCGGCACCACGTCGTGCACCGACGCGTACACGGTGGCGTAGTAGATGTAGAAGCAGGCCCAGCCGAGGCCCATGAGGGCCATGAACGGCGCGATGGCCCCCGGCGCGAGCGAGAGCGCGAAGTAGACGCACGGCGACGCGATGGCCATGGCCACGGCGCCGAGCACCAGGCGACCGTTGACCTGGCGCTTCCGTGCGACGTCGGCGCTCACGCCGCCCACGAGCAGCGAGACCACACCCACGAGGCCGATGGTGATCCCCGCCACGATGTTGGCCTGCGCGATGGCGAGCCCGTGGTAGCGACCGAGGTACGCCGGGAGGAAACCCTGCACCGCGTACTGGTTGAAGTTGTGCAGCGCGCCGGAGATCACGATCCAGCGAAGAGTGGGGATCTGCCACAGCTCGCGGTACGGCGCCCAGAACGGCTCCTTCGCCACCGGCGTGCCGTCGGACGCGGTGGTGACATGTCCGCGCGCCGGCTCCACGATCCGCGACACCAGCCACGCCACGAGGAGCCCCGGCACCGTGGCCACGAAGAACGCCATGCGCCAGCCATAGGCCTTGGCGATCAGGCCACTACACACGCCGGAGAGGAACAGGCCGATCGGCAGGCCGAGCATGAACAGCGACAGCGCGCGCGCGCGGCGCTCGGGCGGATAGAGGTCACCGATCAGCGACTGGCTGGCCGGTGACGCACTCGCCTCGCCGAACCCGACCCCCATGCGCGCCGCGAACAGCGACCAGTAGTTCCACGCCATGCCCGACGCGGCGGTGCAGAGGCTCCACACGGTGATGCCGAAGCCGAGGAGCTTGGCGCGCGAGCCCTTGTCGGCCCACCGGCCGAGCGGAAGCCCGACGGCCGCGTAGAACAGGGTGAAGGCGGTGCCGAGCCACCCGATCGAGGTGTCGGAGAGCCCCCACTCCTTGCGAATCGGCTCGGTGACGGCGGCAATGATCTGCCGGTCGTAGAAGTTGAGCAAGTTGACGACGAAGAGCAGCCAGAGCGTCGTGCGTGCGGTCGTGACTGCCTTGCCGGGGGTTTCCATCGGAACAACGGTACCCGTGAGCGTCCCTGCCGCAAGGGGAACGCTGACAGGGTGCGCCCGCATCCCTGACCGCGCGAACTGGCCGTGCGGCATAGCGTACCGTGGACGTCGTCCGCGGTGCCGCGCGTCATTGCCGCGATGCCCTGCCCCCGAGGTGCTGCACGCCATGCTGTTCGCCGTGATCGTCACCACCCTCGCCTTCGGCCTCCCGATCCCGCTGCTGCTCTGGCTGGATCGTCAGTCGACACGCGGTGCGGACGTTCCGCCCAGCGACGGCTGACCCATGTACGCTGGGCACTTTGCCGTCGCCCTGGCCCTCAAGGCGCGCGAGCCACGGGCGCCCACGTGGGCGTTGCTGGTCGGCGCGGCGCTCTACGACTTCCTGCTCCCCGTCTTCCTGCTGCTGCGCGTCGAGCAGGTGCACCTTGACCAGTTCACCTTCATCGACTGGTCGCACTCGCTGGTGATGGCCATCGGGTGGTCGGTCGCCCTCGCGCTGCTCTTCCGCGCGCGCGGGGCGGCGGTGGCCGCCGTGATCGGCGTGGCGGTGTTCTCGCACTGGGTGCTCGACCTCCTGGTCCACGCACCCGACCTCGCCTTCTATCCTCATTCGGCGCTGCACTTCGGCTTGAACGGGGGGGCCACGACCGCCGGAACGGTCCTCGAGTTCGCGCTGGTCCTCGGCTGCGGCGCGACGTACGTCGTGGCGGCGCGGAAACAGCGCACCTTCGGCCGTCACGCGGCGTGGTCCGTGGCGCTCCTGCTCGCCCTCACGGGGCTCCGGGCCT
>JANLSF010000186.1:0-1877 GCA_031362285.1 Gemmatimonadota bacterium
GGTGGCCAGCGCGGCCAGGCTCTTCGCGTCGCTGGTCGAGGCCTATCACGGGCTCGACTGCTCGCTGCTCGAGGTCAACCCGCTGGTGGTGACGAAGCAGGGCCAGGTGATGGCCCTCGACGCCAAGGTGACCTTCGTCGACAACGCGCTCTACCGCCACCCCGAGCTCAACGAGCTGCGCGACCTCGACGAGGAGGACGCGGCCGAGGTCGAAGCCAAGAAGTTCGACCTCTCGTTCATCTCGCTCGACGGCTCGATCGGCTGCATGGTCAACGGCGCCGGCCTCGCCATGGCGACGATGGACATCATCAAGCACTTCGGCGGCACGCCGGCCAACTTCCTCGACGTCGGCGGCGGCGCGACGGCGGAGAAGGTCACGGCGGCCTTCAAGATCATCACCCGCGACCCGCGGGTGCGCGGCATCTTCGTCAACATCTTCGGCGGCATCATGAAGTGCGACACCATCGCCAACGGGGTCGTGACGGCGGTCAAGGAGGTCGGCCTCACGGTGCCTCTCGTCGTGCGCCTGGAGGGCACCAACGTCGAGCTGGGGCGGAAGATCCTCGCCGAGTCGGGTCTCCACGTCGTCACCGCCGCCGACATGGCCGACGGCGCGAAGAAGATCGTGGAGATGGCCAGCTAGCGCGTCCCCCTCGCCCGGCGGCGCCGGACGAGCCCTCCCCGTCGCGCGCTGCGGGCGCGAGCGAGAAAGCGGAACCCATCATGAGCATCCTGGTCGACGAGAACACGCGCCTCCTGGTGCAGGGCCTGACCGGCAAGACGGCGACGTTCCACACCCGGCAGGCGCAGGAGTACGGCACCCACGTCGTCGGTGGAGTGTCGCCCGGCAAGGGCGGCACGACGCACGAGGGGGTGGCGGTCTTCGACACCGTCGCCGCCGCGGTCGCCGCCACTGGCGCCAACGCGTCCGTCATCTATGTGCCGCCGCCCGCCGCCGCCGACGCGATCCTCGAGGCCGCGGCGGCCGGGATCGCGCTCGTGGTCTGCATCACCGAGGGGATCCCGGTGCTCGACATGGTGCGCGTCAAGCGCGTCCTCGAGTCGTCGCCGACGGTGCTGATCGGGCCGAACTGCCCCGGCATCATCACCCCCGGCAAGTGCAAGATCGGCATCATGCCGGGCTACATCCACAAGCCCGGCCACATCGGCCTCGTCTCGCGCTCCGGCACCCTCACCTACGAGGGCGTACACCAGCTGACCCAGCTCGGGCTCGGCCAGTCGACCTGCATCGGCATCGGCGGCGACCCGATCAGCGGCACCGGCTTCGTCGACGCGCTGACGCTCTTCAACGACGATCCCGACACCGACGGCATCATCATGATCGGCGAGATCGGCGGCGCGGCGGAAGAAGCCGCGGCGGCGTTCATCAAGCAGCACGTCAAGAAGCCGGTGGTGTCGTTCATCGCCGGCCAGACCGCGCCGCCCGGCAAGCGGATGGGCCACGCCGGCGCCATCATCGCCGGCGGCAAGGGTACCGCGGCCGAGAAGATCGCGGCGCTCACCGCGGCCGGGGCACGCATTGCTCCCAGCCCCGCCGCGTTGGGCGTCACCATGCAAGCATTCCTCAAAGACAAAGGACTCCTGTCATGACCGAACGTACCTTTTTCATCGTCAAGCCCGACGCCATGAAGGCGAAGTCGTTGGGCGGGATTCTCTCCATGATCCAGGCCAGCGGCTTGGACATCGTCGCGGGACGGATCACCAAGCTCGAGCCTTCCCAGGCCGAGCGCTTTTATGCCGTGCACAAGGCGCGGCCCTTCTTCCCCGACTTGGTGAAGTTCATGAGCGAAGGGCCGGTGTTCGTGGGTGTCATGGAGGGCGACAACGCCATCCAGCGCTGGCGCGATCTCATGGGG
>JANLSF010000416.1:0-4640 GCA_031362285.1 Gemmatimonadota bacterium
CACCCGTCCGTCCCACACCCGCCCCACCCCATGCCTCGCCGCGCCCTCACTGTCGGTCTTGCGCTCGCCGCCGTGCTCACGCTTCCGGCCCATGCCCAACGGAAGACCGCCACGCCCCCGCCCCGCCCCGTGTTCGACGTCGTCGAGGCGTCCATCCCGCAGTTGCAGGCGGCGCTCACCGACGGACGGGTCACCTCGCGCGAGCTCGTGCTGCTGTACATGGCGCGCATCGCCACCTACGACAAGCTGCTCAACGCCACGCTCACCGTGAGCCGCACCGCACTGGCCGAGGCCGACGCGCTCGACCGCGAGAGTGCGCAGGGCAAGGTGCGAGGCCCGCTGCACGGCATTCCGGTGGCGCTCAAGGACAACATCCACACCACCAACATGCCTACCACGGGGGGCGCGCTGGCGTTCAAGGGGATGATCCCGCCGTACGAGGCGACCCTCACGAAGAACCTCACCGACGCCGGCGCGATCATCATCGCCAAGACGGTGCTCACGGAACTCGCCAACTGGGTGGCCGGCAGCCCCACTCCCATGCCCGCCAACTACAGCGCCGTGGGCGGATACGGGATGAACCCGTACGATCCGCGCCCCGACCCGCGCCCCGGCTTCAACGACGGCCGTCCGGCGCTGTTCACTGGCGGCTCGAGTTCAGGCATCGGCACGGCCGCCAGCTTCTGGGCCGCGAACGTCGGCACCGAGACCTCGGGCTCGATCCTGAGCCCCGCCAACCAGAACATGCTCGTGGGAATCAAGCCCACCGTGGGGCGCATCAGCCGCTACGGCGTCATTCCCATCACGGCCGATCAGGACACCCCCGGGCCGATGACCCGCACGGTGGAAGACGCGGCGATCATGCTCGGCGCCCTCGAGAGCGCGCAGCCCGATCCCAACGACCGGGCGACGCTCGCCTGCAAGCCGCCCGCCAACCGCGACTATCGCCCCTTCCTCAAGAAGGACGCCCTCAAGGGAGCGCGCATCGGCATTCCGCGCGCCGGCTTCTACGACCCCTCGCTCCGCCCCGGCAACCCCACGCCGACGGGCGGGCTCTCCGCGCCGCAGTCGGCCATGATGAAGGACGTGATCGACATCCTCCGCAAGGAAGGCGCCGTGATCGTCGACTCGGTGGGACTGCCGAGCGTGGTGACCACGGACAGCGCGAAGAGCTTCTATTCGTGGGGGACGTGCGGTGGCGTGGAGCAGCGCCGAGGGAAGAACAGCGGCTGCTCGATCGTGCTCGCGTACGGGATGAAGCGCGACTTCAACGCGTGGCTCGCGTCCGTGAGTTCGGCCACCCCGATCAAGACGCTCACCGACCTGCGCTTCTTCAACATTGCCAATGCCGGCAGCGGCGCCATCAAGTACGGGCAGTCGCTGCTCGACATCTCCGATGAAGTGGACACGATCGTCGACAAGGCGCGCTACGAAGCCGACCGCGCACGCGACATTGACGTGAGTGCGACGCGCGGCATTGACGCCGCGGTGCGCGAGCATCGGCTCGACGCGCTGCTCTTCCCGGGGCCGGGGAGCGCCGGAATCGCGTCCAAGCCCGGCTACCCCACCGTGCTCGTTCCGTTCGGGCGCGTGCCCAACGCGCCACAGCCCGCCTTCCCGCGCGGGTTCGACGCCCTGCCCACGCCGTTCGGCGTCGGCTTCACCAGCGTCGCCTGCTCGGAGCCCCGGCTCATCGAGCTCGCGTACGCGTTCGAGCAGGCTACCAAGCGACGCGTGCCGCCGCCACTCAAGTAGCGCTCGACACGCCGGAGGAACGTCAGATGCGTCTTGCCTTGCTGAAGAAGCCCAGCGGATGGCTGCCCGTGGCCATGTCGGGAGCGGCGCTGGCCCTCGTGCTGGTGCACGTGGCGCGTTACGGCATGGTGCGCGAGGCCGATGAAGGCACGTCGGCCCACCTCTTCCAGTTCCTGATGCTGGCGCAGCTGCCGGTGGTGTTCTTCTTCGCCTCCAAGTGGCTTCCCAAGACGCCGAAGCAGGCGTTCTGGGCGCTTGTGGTGCAGGCGGTCGCCGCGATGGCGGCGTTCGCCGCCGTGTACGTGCTCGAGCGGGGGTCATGATCCCTCGACACGCGGCGCTCGCGCTGCTGGGGGCAGCCGGGGTTGCCGGTGCGGCGGCGTTCACGGCGCACGCCAGGTCACCGCGCGTCGTCGCGCCCGCGGCTGTGGCGTTCACGGCGCACCCCATTGATAGCGGCCTCACCGGCGGCTACCAGGTGATCGTCGCGGATCTCAATCGCGACGGCAAGCCGGATATCATCGCGCTCGCCAGCGGCCTGCACGAACTCGCCTGGTACGAGAATCCCGGCTGGCAGCGGCACACGCTCGTCTCTGGAATCGACGCCCCCATCAACGCGGCCGTGGCCGACCTGGACGGCGACGGCATTCCCGAGGTCGCGCTCGCCCACGGGTTCTCCACCAGGTACGCCGAGAGTTCGGGGATTGTCAGCATCCTCACGCACGGTGCCGACCCCAAGGCCCCGTGGTCGGCGCGCGAGATCGACCGGCTTCCCACCTCGCACCGGCTGCGCTTCGTGGACGTTGACGGCAGCGGCCGAGCGGTGCTCGTGAACCTTCCACTCATCGGCCCCAAGGCACAGGCGCCGCAGTATCGCGACCAGGTGCCGCTCGTGATGTATCGCCCCGGCGCATGGACGCGCGAGGCCATCACCACGGCCGACTCCGGCGTCGTGCACGGCATCTTCCACGCTCCGTGGGGCGACGAGATCGGGGAATCGGTGCTGAGCGCGAGCTTCACCGGCGTGCACCGGCTCCGGTTCGACCGCGGGAACTGGACGCGCACGATGCTGCTGCGCGGCGACCCGGCCGCCTGGCCCCGGAGCGGCGCCAGCGAGATCGCGGTGGGGCACCTGCGCCGCGAGCTGTTCCTCGCCACCATCGAGCCATGGCACGGCAACCAGGTGGTGGTCTACCGGCGGGTGGCCGGCGCATGGTCACGCCACGTGATCGACTCGACGATCGTGGATGGTCACACGCTCGTCGTCGGCGATTTCGACGGCGACGGGGAGGACGAGATCGTGGTGGGGGAGCGCGGCGGCAGGCGGAGCGTGTACGTCTATCGCGCGGACAACACCGCCACGAACACGTGGACGCGGCAGGCTGTGGACGACGGCCACATGGCCGCCGCCGGCTGCGCGGTGGCCGACCTGAACTCCGACCGGCGCCCCGACGTGGTGTGCATTGGCACCGCGACGGCCAACCTCACCTGGTACGAGAACCGGAAGTAGCGCGCCCTCGACGGGCTCTGCATCACAGCGCGACGAGCTCCGTCGCCGATGCGATGCCTCGGCGCGACGGGAGCCAGCGGCTGCCTTCGGCCGCGATCACCTCGAGCGCGCCGTGACCGCCGCGACCACCGCGATCGGCAGCCGCGCGACGGTGATGTGCTTGGGCCCCACTCCCATGGGCAACCGGACGACCTCGCGGCGATCCGGGATCGAGATGATCGAGAGATCGTTGCTGCGCGTGTTGGCGATGAGGCACAGGCGACCGTCGTCGGAGACTTCCGCCCACCCGGGGGCATCGCCCACCGGAACGGTGGTGATCAGGGTCAGCGCCGGGGCGCGGACGAGCGCGGCGTAGTCGGACGCGCGGCCGGCCAGGCAGAGGGTGGCACCGTCGCGCGTGAGGGCCAGCCCGTGATGCGGCGCCTCGAAGTCGAAGTCCGCCGTCGTGATCCCGTCCTTGACCGGCAGCTCGAGACGCTTGACCACTTGCTTGGTGGTGAGGTCGAAGGTGACCACCGCATGCTGGTTGGCCAACTGCGCGTAGAGGCTCCGTTCACCCGGGGCAAATTGCCACGGGCGGATCGGACGGTCGACGTCGATCCGGTCGCGAACTTCCAGCGACTTCGCATCGGCAATCGTCAACTGATTGGGATACCCGGGCGTCTCCGTCAGGGGCGGCGCGTCCGCAGGGCGAGGGAGCGAGGCGAGCGGGCCGATGCTGGTGTTGTAGAGAAACCGGCCGTCCCTCGAGACCTTGTTGTCGTGGGGGTTGACGCCCGTGACGATGTGGCCGGTGATTTCGCCGGAAGACGTAGCGATCCGGTAGACCCGGTTGTCGAGCATCGCCGAGACGAAGAGGCTCTTCCCGTCGGGCGTCCGCGTCATGTGGTCGGCGCGCAGCGTCTCCAGGGCTCGGCTCCAGAGGAGCCGGCCGGTGGTGAGGTCGAACGCCGCGACGTCGCCCAAGTAGCCGCGGGAGACGTACAGCGTGCGGCCATCGGGGGAGACGTCGGTGTCCTGGGCGTAGTTCGGGCGGCCCGGGCCCCGCCGGACGGTGCGGGCTGGGTTGACATCGACGCTCCCGACGACGGTGCGGGTCGCGAGGTCGACCAGCGTCACGGTGCCCGATTCGCCGTTGGCCACGAGGGCAACTTCCTGCGTCTGCTGCTGACCCTTCACCGTCTGAGCGCGCGGGACCGAAGGGCTCAATCCCATCACGAGCAGGATGGCGGCGAAGCAGGCTCGGTGGTCTGTCATCAGAAGTCTCCTGTTGTGCGAAGTCGACTGCGATCGCTCGTTCGCCTTACGCGCCGACAAACCCCGCCGGCCGCTCGCCAGCCACCTTCGACTCGCGCTCGAGCGCCACCGCCACCCG
>JANLSF010000243.1:0-4004 GCA_031362285.1 Gemmatimonadota bacterium
CCCACGCGCCCGTCCAGATGGCCGCGTGGCTCGCGGCCGTCAGTGAGGGATACATGGGGCGCGCGCCATCGGTGCACGCCGCGCCGCGTGACATGGCGGCGAACGTCGGCACGATGGTGGGGCCCAGTTCCCCCACCACGCGCCCTTCGTTGAACGAGTCGTACGAGACGACGATGACACGACGCGACGCACCCTGCGCGCTCCCTCGCACGCCGAGCGCGCAGGCGAGGAGCGCGACCAGGGGGGCGCGCGCGATCATCGTCCTACATCCGCGCCGCGACCGCGTCCCAGTTCACGACGTTCCACCACGCCGCGATGTAGTCCGGGCGGCGGTTCTGGTACTTGAGGTAGTAGGCGTGCTCCCAGACATCGAGGCCGAGGAGGGCGTGCTTGCCGTCCATGGCCGGGTTGTCCTGGTTCGGCGTGCTCATGATCGAGAGCTTGCCGCCGTCGTGGATGAGCCACGCCCAGCCCGAGCCGAATCGCCCGACGCCGGCGGCCCCGAACTGCTCCTTGAACTTGCCGAAGTCGCCGAAGGCGGCCCTGATCCCGTCGGCGAGCTTGCCCGTGGGCTCACCCCCCTTGCCCGGCGCCATGAGCTCCCAGAACAGCGAGTGGTTCCAGTGGCCGCCGCCGTTGTTGCGGACCGCCGTGCGGACGGCCTCCGGCACCTTGGCGATGTCCGTGGACAGCTGCGCGAGCGACCACGTCGCGAGTTCCGGTGCCTTCTCGACGGCAGCGTTCAGGTTGTTCACGTACGCCTGATGATGCTTGCCGTGATGGATCTGCATGGTTTGCGCGTCGATGTGCGGCTCGAGGGCCTCGAACGCGTAGGGGAGCGCGGGCAGGGTGTGGGCCATGTGGGACTCTCGGTGGTGGGGTAGGGAGTATCCGTCGGGCATCAGGCGCCGGCCGCGGCGCGCTTCGCGCGCTCGCGGTACCAGTGCCAGACGGCCGGCAGGATGGAAATGAACACGATCACGAGGGCCAGGATCTCGATGTGCTTGTCGAGCCCCGGAATCAGCTGCGCCAGCCAGTACCCGGTGAGCAGCATGCTCCAGATCCAGCCGAGCCCGCCCACCACGTTGTAGGCGAGGAACGACGCGTATCGCATGTCGGCGGCGCCGGCCACGACGGGGGCGAAGGTGCGGATGATCGGCACGAAGCGCGCGAGAATGATCGTCTTGCCGCCGTGCTCCTCATAGAACGCGTGGGCTGCCTTCAAGTGCCGCTTGTTGAGCCAGAAGGAGTCCTCGCGCGTGAACAGGCGCGGACCGAGCGATCGGCCGATGGCGTAGCTGATCGTGTCACCCACGATCGCGGCCACCGAGCAGAGCAGCCCGAGGACCCAGACGTTCAGCTGGAACGAGGGCTGCGCCGCCAGCAGGCCGGCGGTCACGAGCAGGGAGTCGCCCGGCAGGAAGAAGGCCAGCGCGCCCGTCTCGACGAAGATGATCGTCGTGAGGCCCACGTAGCCGGCCCACTGCACGAGGGCGGGGAGGTCGCGCAGCTTGTGGAGAAATTCGGAAAGAAAGTCCATGGAGACCCGTAAGCTCCCCACCGCCGCGTCGCGGGTCAACGCCTTGACCGCCGGCGGGCGCATCGCGTCGATTCGGAAGACGGTCGCGGCTGGCCCTCCCCGCCGGGCGTGCGCCGCGCTACCGTTGCGCGGTGTCCCCGCGCCGAGCTCCCTTCACCCGCGTCTTCGCCGTCGCGCACACCCACTGGGACCGGGAGTGGTATCACCCCGAACCTCGGTTCCGCGCCCGGTTGGTGGCGCTCGTCGACACCCTGCTCGACGCGCCCGACGCGGAACCGTTCCTGCTCGACGGGCAGGCCATCCTGATCGACGACTATCTCGGGGTGCGGCCCGACCGCGCCGCGCGGATGGCGCGGGCGCTCCAGCGTGGCGAGATCGAGAGCGGCCCGTGGTACGTGCTGGCCGACCTGCTCCTGCCGTCGGGCGAGGCCCTGGTGCGCAACCTGATGGCCGGGCGCGCCGTCCTTGAACGCCTCGGCGCCGTCGCGCCGCGCGTGCTGTACGCCCCGGACGCCTTTGGCCACCCGGCCGCGTTGCCCGCGATTGCGCATGGGTTCGGCGCGCAGTTGGTCATCCTCTGGCGCGGCTATGGAAGTTCCCGTTGGCCGTCGGGTGACACCGTCCGCTGGTGTGCCCCCGATGGCACCCCGACGCTCGTCTCGCACCTGTCGAGCGACGGCTACGAGTTCGGCTCCGGGCTGCCGTCCGACGACGCGGGCGCCTCGGCGCGGTGGCGCCGCGTGCGTGAGGTGCTCCGGCCGCGTGCCGTGCTCGGCTCGGGACTGCTCATGTGCGGCGCCGACCACCACGCCCGCCCCCGCGAACTCACCCCCGCACTCGCGCTCCTGTCGCGCGCCGCGCGGCCCGACGGCGTCCGCGTGCGTCGCGTGGGACTCGGCGCGGCCGCGGCGGCGATCTCGCGTGCGGCTCGTCGGGTCACGCTGCCCGAGGTCCACGGCGAACTGCGCGATTCCTACGGCTACACGTGGACCCTCCAGGGGACGTTTGGCAGTCGCTCGGCGCTCAAGCGGGCCCTGCGGCAGGCGGAATGGGCGCTGCTGCGCGACGTGGAGCCATGGGCGGTGCTCGCCCGGCGCCGCGGTGGATCGGACCCGCGGGCGCTGCTCGACGCCGCCTGGCGCGCCCTCCTCGCCTGTCATCCGCACGACACGCTCTGCGGGACCGTCGTGGACGCCGCGGCGCGCGCGGCGATGGGGCGGGCCGACGAGGTGCGCGCGCTCGCCGACGAACTCGGTGGCAACGCTCGCGACGTGCTCGTGGGCTTCGATCCCGACACCGCGCGCAGTCGTCCGGGCCCGTATCACCCGCAACTCGTGGTCTGGAATCCGGCCGCGCGCACCCGGCGCGGCGTCGCGCACGTGATGATCGAGCGGACCATGCGCACGGTCCCGGTCGGCCCGGGGTCGGCGCCCTCCGGTGTCGCGGCCGTGCTGCCGCCCGCGCTGCCGCGCGTGGCGCTGCCGCTCCAGGTCGTGTCACGAGAGGTGGCCGACGCGCGGCTCGAATCGCCCCATCACTATCCGCGCAACGAGCGCGTCATGCGGTGGCGCGCGCTGGCCTGGGTCGAGGACATGCCCGGGTACGGCTGGCGCGCCTGGCCGCTGGACGAGGCGCCGTTCCCGGTCGGGGGGGCGCCCGTCCCGGTGCGCGAGCGTCTGGCCGCGCTGCCGGCGGACGTCGCGCCGGCGCTTGGCACGGGTCGCGCCATCGGCAACGGCCTCGTGCGCGTGGTCGCCGACGCACGGGGCGGCGTCGCCGTGCACGCCACCGGTCGGTCGATCGTGCGCGTCGCGTTCGAGTCGCAGGCCGACGCCGGTGACCTCTACACCCCCTCGCTCGTGGGTCCGGTGCACCGCGTGGCCACCTGCACGAGTGCCCGGGTCGGCATGACGGGGCCGCTGCGCGCGGAACTGGAGACGCGGTGGCGCGTCTCGACGAGCGCCATGCTCGATCCCCGGCGCCATCGGCACCCCTCACACGTGACCGGTGCCGTGCTGCTGACGGTGCGCTTCTTCGTGGACGCCGGCAGCGACCTCGTGCGCGTGCTGGTGCAGGGAATGAATGGCGCCGCCGAGCATCGGCTGCGCATCGTGTTCGGCACGGGCATGGCGCGCTCCCGCTCGCTCGCCGACGCGGCGTTCGGCCCGGTCGCGAGGCGGCCGCTCGTCGTGCCCGCACGCGACCGCGCCGCGGAGGCGCCGCCGCCCACGGCGCCGCTGCATCGGTGGGTCTCGGCCCATGACGCCCGTCGTGGCGTCACCGTGATCGCGGATGGGCTCGCGGAGTACGAGCTGACGGCGCGCGGGGCCATCGCGGTGACGTTGCTGCGCAGCGTGGCCCACTTGTCGCGCAACGACCTTCCGGAACGGCCCGGTCACGCCGGCTGGCCCGTGCCGGCGCCCGAGGCGCGCAGCATGGGACCGTTCGAGGCGTCGTTCACGCT
>JANLSF010000251.1:0-3660 GCA_031362285.1 Gemmatimonadota bacterium
GAGCACCGGAACCCGCGGAAGTAGGGAGACCCGCGCCGGGCGCGCGCAACCATGAGCTACGTCAACTCATCGCCGTCGGTTTCCTCCGCGCGCCGACGTGATCGCGATGCATCCGCGCCTCGCATCTTCGCGTACCTGCCGTGAGCATGTCGCGCCGGCCGGGCACCAATGCCCGCACTGGTCGGCACGCAGCTCACGCCATTGCGAGGTTCGCCCGATGCGCCAATCACTTGTCATGCTGGCCACGTTCGTTTGCGCGGGACTCGGCGCCTGCGCCGACGCACCGCCTGCCACCGCTCCGTCAGCGTCCATCCCGGAGTTGTCCCTGCAACAGGAGCGCGGGCGGTCGGGCACGACGGGCCGCGTCTTCACGTTGTCGAACCAAGCGTCGGGCAACGCCGTGTTGGCCTATCCGCGCCATGCCGATGGCTCCCTCGGCGCACCGACCAGCTATCCCACCGGCGGCCGAGGCACCGGTGGCGGGCTGGGGAACCAGGGCGCCGTGGTGCTCGACGAGCGGGGCCGCTACCTGTACGCCGTCAATGCGGGGAGCAACGAGATCAGCGTGTTCCGCGTCCGCGCCGCGGGACTGACCTTCCTGCAGACGGTTCCCTCAGGCGCCACTGAGCCGATCAGCCTCACCACGCACGACGACCTGCTGTACGTGCTGCACGACGGCGGCAACGCCCAGATCAACGGCTTTCGCATCGACGACGGGCGACTGCGGGCGATCGCCGGCTCGACGCGGCGCCTGACGAGTGCCTCCGGCATGGTGGATCCCGCGCAGGTGGGATTCACACCGGACGGGGACGCCCTGATCGTCACGGAGAAGGCGACCAACCAGATCGTCAGCTTTCGCGTGCGCGGTGACGGACGCGCCGGCGATGCACGCGTGACGATGTCGCACGGTGCGACGCCGTTCGGGTTCGCCGTGACCCCCAACGGGACGCTGCTCGTCTCCGAGGCGTTCGGCGGGGTACCCGACGCGAGCGCGCTCTCCTCGTATGGCGTCGGTCGACGCGGCATGCTGCAGCTCGTGAGCGGGTCCGTCGGCACCACCGAGACGGCCGCGTGCTGGGTCGTGACCACGCACGACGGGCACTTCGCCTACCTCACCAACACCGGTAGCGGGACCGTGTCGGGCTTCGCCGTGGCCGCTGACGGATCGGTCGCGCTCTTGACCCCCGGCGGCATCACAGGTGACGCCGGCATGGGGAGCGGTCCGATCGACGCCGTCGTCACGCGGGATGACCGGTTCCTCTACGTCCTGAACGGCCGGACGCACGCGATCGCCACCTTCCGGGTCCGCGCCGATGGCGGGCTCGACGCCCTCTTCACGACGCCGGGGCTTCCGATCGGCGCCAACGGGCTGGCGACCGAGTAGGCATCGCGCCGGCGGGCCCCGGCGCGCGCCGGGCTCCGACGCGGACTGCGACACCTAGATTCTGCACCATGATGCGCGCGTCAGTGGTGAGCACGGAAGCCCCACCCACGATCCGCCCCCGGTGAGCGCCCGCGCCACGAGGGTCCGCACGCGCATCGCCGTCACGGGTGCCGACGGCAAGCTGGGCCGGTACGTGGTGCGCGAGCTCCTCGACCACCGCTACGACGTGGTGGCGATTGACCGGGTGACGCGGAGCGACGCCGACGCGCGCCTCACGCAGCGCGCGGTGGACCTCGCCCGCCCGGAGGGTGCCGACGCTGCGCTCGCCGGGTGCGACGAACTGATCCACCTCGCCGCGATCACCGACCCGGTGAGTCATCCGGCGCCCGTGATGATGGCCAACAACCTCGCGAGCACCTTCAACCTGCTTGATGCCGCAGTGCGGTTCGGCATGACGCGCGTGGTGCTCGCATCGTCGCAGTCGGTGCTCGGACATCCGTGGGCCCCCACCGTGCTGCCGCTCGACTACGGGCCGGTGGACGAGGCGCATCCGGCGCGCCCGGTGGATCCGTATGCGCTCTCGAAGCAGCTCTGCGAGGAGATGGGGGCGTATGTCGCGCGCGCGCACCCCCTGTCCGTGTTCGCGCTGCGCTTCCCGTCGGTCTGGCTGCCGGAGCAGTTCCCGTGGCGGCCCACCGTTCGCCTCACCGAACTGGAACAGGCCGCCAAGAGCATGTGGGCGTACGTGGACGTGCGCGATGCGGCGCGCGCCTGCCGATTGGCGCTCGAGGCCGACGCGTTCGGCTTCACCCTGCTCAACGTGACGTCGCGCTGGGCCATCGGCGCCAAGCCCGTGCGCGACCTGCTGGCCGAGTGGTACCCCGCCACGACGGACATCCGCGCGCCGCTCGGGCCGACGACGGCCGTGTTCGATTGGCACAAGGCGGAGCGTGTGCTCGGCTTCCGGGCGCGGTACCGGTGGCTGCCGACGGGCATCGAGGACCTGGGGGAGGGACCGCTCGATGACAGCTGACGTCGCCATGAAGGACAGCGCGGCGCCATTCGCGGGTGAGATCCGGGTGCTCGCGCGCGGCCTCGACTTCCCCGAGGGTCCGGCCTTCGCCCCCGACGGCTCGCTCTGGTGCGTGGAGGCCCGTGGCGGCGCGCTCGTGCAGTGGAGCGAGGCGGGACTCCAGCGGCACGAGTCCGGCGGACTCCCGTGCGGGCTCGCCTTCGACGCCGACGGACGCGCCTGGTTCTGCGATGCGAAGCAGATGGCCGTGCGCTGCTACGATCCCGCGCGCCATGCGTGGGAGACGGTGGCGACCCGCGTGGACGGCGCGCCGCTCAACGCGCCGAACGACCTCGCGTTCGATGCCGTGGGGAACCTCGTGTTCAGCTGCCCGGGTGACTCACGGTTCGAACCCACCGGGAGCGTCTGCTGCCTGCGTCCCGATGGCACGGTCACGACCATCCAGCACGGGTTGCTCTTCCCCAATGGCATCGTGTTCGGCGCCGACAACCGCTCCCTCATGGTGGCGGAGACCTACGGCAGGCGCGTCTGGAAGGGGACGTGGGATGCTGCGACCGCCACCTGGAGCGCCGCCGCCCCATGGGCCGACCTTGGCGGCGACCCGGGACCCGACGGCATGGCCTTGGGCGCCGATGGCCCGCTGTACGTGGCCGCGCTGCGAGCGGGAGCCGTCAAGGCGATCGATGGGACCGGCACAGTGGTCGCCGCGTACCCGGTGCCCGGACCTCGACCCACCAACGTCGCCTTCGACCCGAGCGGCGTGCTCGGCATGGTGGTCACCGAGGCCGAGCATGGGCTGCTGCTGAGCGTGTCGAACGGGGTACGGGGGGTGCCGCCGTTTCGGCCGTCCCGCCCGTGGCCGCGGGGCACGAACGCGCCCTGAGTCCCCGTCTCGTGGTCGCTCTGGCGCGGGGCGCTGGCGCGACGCCCGCCGGATGACCATTCTCTAGGGTCGTTCCGCGCCGTCCCACCGCCGCCTCCCCACCGCGAGTCGCATCATGCCGGTCACCCTCAAGATCAACGGCAAGTCCACCACCGTCGATGCCCCGGGCGACATGCCCCTGTTGTGGGCCCTCCGCGACATCCTCGACCTCAAGGGCACCAAGTTCGGCTGCGGCATCGCCCAGTGCGGGGCCTGCACCGTGCATCTCGACGGGCAGCCGGTCCGCTCCTGCGCCACGCCACTGTCGGCCGTCGGCACGAAGAAGGTCACCACCGTCGAGGGGCTGTCGCCCGACAGCAC